>JAEWCJ010000398.1 GCA_023390695.1 Pseudomonadota bacterium
CTTGTCATCTGCCCGGATAACGAGCAATTGCAGGCCTGCCTTTGTTTCCGGCCACTGATATCGTAAAAGCAAACGAGAATACCATTCCCGCATAACGGGAACCTGTCTGGGGGACTTTAATGCACACGACGACCGCAGAACCGGACGCGCCGGCACCAGCCCGCAGCTGGATCGAGCGGCTGGATGACGGCTTCAACTTCCTGCTGGCCGCCTTGGGCTCGGCGTGGATCTTCGCCCTCATGCTGCTGATCTGCGCCGACATCCTGTCGCGCAATATTATGAATTCGCCGATCTCGTGGGTGGTCGAATTCATCGCGTTATCCGTGCCGGCCATCGTCTTCCTGCTGATGCCGAACGCGGTGTCGGAACGCCGCCTTGTGCGCGCCGAGTTGGCGATCGTGCCGCTCGAGAAATATCAGCCCCGCGTCGCTGCCGTTTTCAATCTCGTCTTCATGCTCGTCGGAGCCTTCCTCTTTTGGAAGATTCTCGTCTGGGCATGGCCGGACTTCATCAAGGCGTACCAGACCGGCGAATATGCCGGCACCCAGGGCGCCTACATGATCCCGGTCTGGCCGTTCAAGCTGACGTTGATCGTTGGAACGGTGTTCGCGCTTGTGCAGCTGGGCAAGCTCGCCGTCCGCAACGTGCTTGCCGTTGCAAGCGCACAGCCAGCTTCCAGCGAGTCCAAGGACATCAGCTCCACAACAAGCTTGCTGATTGCCGCGGCTTTCATTGCAGGTGTCGCGAGCTTCATCGCCTTCATGTTCTATGGCGACCTCCGCCCGATCGAGGTCGGCATATACTCGCTGATCGCGATGGTTATACTCGTGCTGCTCGGCATGCCGATCGCCATCGTGCTGATGAGCCTGTCGTATCTCGGCATCTGGATCATCCGCAGCGGCGAGTTCATGGCCATCAATACGCTTGGCCTCGCCGCATCCAGCGGCGTCGCCTCCTACGAGTTCGGCGTGATCCCGCTCTTCATCATGATGGGCCTGATCCTGGAAAAGGCCGATGTCGGCCGTGACGCGTTCTCGGTCGCGGCGACCCTGACGCGCAAGATCCGTGGCGGTCTCGGTATGGCGACCGTCTTCGCAAACGCGCTCTTCGCCTGCATTGTCGGCAGCTCGGTCGCTTCCGCCGCCGTGTTCAGCCGTATCGCGGCACCGGCGATGGTTGCTCATGGTTACACCAAGAGCTTCGCGCTCGGCTGCGTTGCCGGCTCTTCCGTGCTCGGGATGCTGATCCCGCCCAGCCTGCTGCTCATTATTTATGGCCTTGTCGCGGAAGTATCCGTTGGCAGGTTGTTCATCGCGGCGATTGTTCCGGGCCTTATTCTGTCGTTCGCCTTTGCCTTCATGATCTATGGCATGACCTGGTTCACGCCGAAGCTGATCGGCAAGGTCCGCTCGGCCGAGGATATCGAGCCAGCGTCCTGGGGTGAGATCATGACCAAGCTGGCGCCGATCGTGCTGCTGGTCATCGCCGTCGTCGGCGGCATCTATGCCGGATTGTTCACGCCGACCGAAGCGGCCGCCGTCGGCGCCGGTCTCGCATTCCTGATCGCATTGTCGAAAAAACGCATCGACTGGACCTCATTCAAGTCGATCATTGTCGAAACCGGCTTCGTGTCGGCCGCGATCCTGTTCCTGATCGTCGCCGCCAATCTGTATACACGTCAGGTCGCACTGACCGGCATCCCGATGAAGGTCGCCGACTGGGTGACCGGCGCGGGTCTCGACATGACAGGGTTTCTCGCAGTCTATCTGGTGATTCTGCTATTCCTCGGCATGATCCTCGACTCTGTTTCGATCATGTTGATCATGCTGCCGATCATGATGCCGGTGCTGGAGGCACTCGACGGCAGCAAGATCTGGTTCGGCATCATAACCGTGGTCGCGATCGAAATCGGCCTGCTCACCCCGCCATTCGGACTGTCCATCTATGTGGTCAAGGGCGTGCTTCCCAAGAACTACGCATCGCTCGCCACCATCTTCATTGGCGCCATTCCGTTTGTGATCTGCATGATCCTGATCACCATCTTGCTGATGGCCTTCCCGAGCCTCAGCCTGTGGCTGCTCAGGTTCTAAAGACGGCTGGATTGGCGTTTCATAATCTGACAAAAGGGGCGGCGCGAAAGCACCGCCCCTTTTTGCTGAGAACACACATGGCGAACACACATGGCGAATGAAGAACTGACATCTGCCGAATTCGAACAGGCGAAACGCATCGCCGAACGCATGGCGGAAGCGACCGCCGGAGCATCGACGGCCGTCGCCCTTTACGCCGTCAGCTTGCTGGGCGCTTCCCTCGTCAGGAACCACGGGATCCGCTTTGCCGACGGCAGAAACCTGTTGCGGGGCATGTATGCGGCCGCCGAGCAGATTCTGAGAAAAATGTATTCTGCCTGACACCGTCAGAAGCAGCCGTCACCGGTGCCGGGCGGCAATGCTATCGCCCTTCCAACACGGGCGGCAATTCCGGTTTTTGTCGCTTCAGCAATCAAGAAACGACGGCTGCGTGGGCGCTGGCTGGCACGACAACCGCAACGCGGCTTAACGCGCCGACACCGGCCAAGAACGAATTCGTGCACCTGCCGGCCGCTGTTCAAAAACGACGGCACATGCACGAATTCTGATGCGCGATTATGGAGTCGTGTTTACGCGGACCGTGACCCCAAACTGAAGATCACCAAAGATCGAGCTGTATCGGATTGCCCTCGCTCACTGCGAGGACGCGCATCCTCCAGCCATCATCAAGCCTTTGCCGCTATCGTTTCCATCTCCACCACCCACTTTGGATTGGCAAGCTGGCTCACAACGACCCATGTCGATGCCGGAATGTGTCCCGGCTTCAGATATTTCTCGCGATGCGCTTTGACGAACGGCAATCCATTGGGATCCGTCGAATAGACATTCAGCCGTACGATATTCTCCGGGCCCATGCCCGCATCGGCGAGGATGGCCAGGGTATTCTGCCAGATCTGATCATGCTGCGCTTCGAAACCATCGGGCAACGTGCCGTCGGGACGCACACCGACCTGGCCCGCCGTATAGAGCCAGCGCGCATTCGGCGGTATCTCCACACTGTGACTGTAGAGCGCCGCGGGCGCGGCCACGGTTGATGGATTGCTTGTTTTCAACATGATTGATTGCCTCCCGGAATCGTTAGCCACACAGGGTTACGACAGCCGTTCCAATATAACAACCAACGGCCCCAATCATGTCGGCACGTGCGGACGCCGCGCCGGTCCTTCGACGCAGCTTCAAACAGCCGCGGTGCCACGAGACTCATACCGGCCTCCACGAAACAGCAAATGCCTGCGTCAGCCGGCCTCCGGATCGACACGCGCGCGCACCCTGTATCTACGCACGTCCGATTTCCGCTGCAGCGCGGCTCAGAGCACTGATCCCGACCTGTGACCTGACGGGTCGGATCGCCGGTATCCGTTGACAAACCAGCCTCATCTATTAATATCCAACTAGATAGTTATGGATATTCAGATGCTGACCGGCACCACCCGCCTGTACGCCATTATTGGCGATCCCGTTGCTCATGTCCGCACGCCGATGGTCTTCAACGAATATTTCGAAGCCAACCGCATCGACGCGGTCTGCGTGGCAATTCACATTGGGGGGGATGAGCTCGCACAGGGCTGGGCGGGCCTGAAGACTATCCGCAATCTGGACGGCTTCATCGTCACCGCCCCCCACAAGGCGGAATCCGGCAAATTGTGCGATCAGCTTGTCGGCGACGGGGCCCATACCCGCGTCGTCAATACGGTGCGGCGCGAGGCGGACGGCCGCTATTCCGGCACCCTTCTTGACGGCCGCGGCTTCGTCGCCGGACTGAACAAGGAAGGATACGACATACGCGGCCGCAGCATTTACCTTGCAGGCGCGGGCGGAGCCGGAACGGCGCTCGCCTACGCGCTTGCCGGCAGCGGCGTGGCCACCCTCACCATTCACAATCGCACACGCTCCAGGGCCGAGGCCCTCGTCGAAGGCGTCGGCCGAGCCTATCCGGATTGCCAGGTCCGGCTGGGGACGAGGGATGCGTCAGGGCACGATTTCGCAGTGAACGCGACCTCGCTCGGCCTCAAAACGGACGATCCGCACGCCTTCGATCTTTCAACCGTCGATACGGATGCCGCCGTGGCCGAGGTCGTCATGAAGCCGGAAATGACGCCGTTGTTGATCGCCGCCAAAGAGCGCGGACACGCCATCCACTATGGAACGCACATGCTGACCGGACAGCTCGGCATGATGATGGATTTCCTCGGCCTCGCTAAATCCAGCGGGTAATTTCGTTTTCAGCGCGAAGAGTTGAGCAATGACCTACGTGGTGACCGAGAACTGCATTCGCTGCAAATACATGGACTGCGTGGAAGTATGTCCCGTCGACTGCTTCTACGAAGGCGAGAACATGCTGGTCATTCACCCCGATGAATGCATCGATTGCGGCGTTTGCGTTCCCGAATGTCCGGCGGAAGCGATTCAAGCCGACACCGAGCCCGATCTCGAGACCTGGCTCGCGCTCAATGCCAAGTATTCGCAGACCTGGCCGAACATCACAAAGCGGAAAGATCCGCCCGCCGATGCCAAGGAATGGGACGGTGTTCCGAACAAGCTTGAGCAGTTCTTCAAGGCCGAGCCCGCAGAATGAATATCGCCGCACTCGCGCAACGGCTGGAAGCGGCCCGGCTGGAGGCGAGGCTGGCGGAATTGGCGCCGGCCGACATCGTCTCATCTGTTGAGGACGCGTATCGCATACAGACGGAGCTGGCCCGGCGCGCCGGCTCTCCCGTTCGCGGCTGGAAGGTCACGGCCCTCGCCCCCGCAGATCAGAAAAAATACGCCTCGTCCCGGCCGGTCGCCGGCATGCTGTTTGCCCCGTATGTTCATGACACCCCCGCAGAGATACGCCGCTCGTCGCTGGTCACGCCGCTGCTCGAATGCGAAGTCGCCTTCGTTCTGGGCGCCGATCTGCCGGCGCAAGAGGCGCCTTATACTCAGGACCAGGTTGAGGCCGCGATTGCGGCGGTGGTCCCGGCTTTTGAACTGGCGGATTCGCGTGTCGGCGCGAGCGCGCCGGATCTGCTGAAACTGGCGGACGCAATGGGCAATGGCCTGTTCCTTGCCGGCACGCCCGTTACCGACTGGCGCCATCTCGATCTGGCCGACATTTCGATTACGCTGTCGCATGACGGCGCGGAGACAGAGCGCGGCACCAGCGCCCGGATTCTCGGCAATCCGCTGCGCGCGGTCGTGGCGCTGGCCAATGCGCAGCCGTTACCTTTTCCGGGTCTCAGAACGGGGCAGATCGTGACGACGGGAACCTGCACCACGCCCATCGAGATCCATCCGGGCAAATATGCAGCGCGTTTCGGACCGCTCGGCAGCATGGAAATGACTGTGGTCGCCTAGCCGGGGCGGTCAGGATCCCGAAAACTCCCCCTTGCGGCCTTCCTGGAAGGCCTTGATGCCTTCCCGGCGGTCGTTCGCGGACATGCAGATCACGTGAATCTCGTTCTCGTACCGCAGGCCGGCATCCAGCGGCATCGACATCGCCGCCCGCACCGCGGACTTCACGGCCTGGGTTGCGATCGGACTGAAAGACGCAATCTTCGCGGCCATCTCCTGCGCTCGCGCAAGCGCTTGCGCATCGTCAACCACCTCCTCCACCAGCCCCATGCGGAGCGCCGTTTCCGCATCAACCGGCTCGCCCAGCAGCAGCATGCGCATGGCCTGCCCATAGCCGACCAGGCGCGGCAGCATCTGCGAAGCACCGCCGCCACCGATCCATCCGCGCGATACTTCCGGCCCGCCAATCCTCGCACTGCGCCCGGCAACCCGGACGTCCGCCGCAAGCGCAATTTCCATTCCGCCGCCGAGCACCCATCCCTTCAGCGCCGCAATCACCGGCTTGCGGATGTCACGCACGACGGCCGCGTATTCGAGACGATTACGGAACGCCCAGATGTCGGAGACATCCGCGAGAATATTGAGATCGCTGCCTGCGGAGAATGCTTTCTCACCGGCGCCAGAGATGACGACGGCCCGCACTGCGTCGCTGGCATTGGCCTCGTCGCAGGCCTGGCCAAGGTCCCTCGCCATATCGGGTGTGATCGCGTTGTGCTTCTCGGGCCGCGTCAGCACAATATTGCCGACGCCATCGTTGACTGAAAACTCCACCCGGCCGCTCATGCCCGTTCTCTTGCCTGGTTGATCGGCGCTCCCGAACGGCGCTCGACTTCGCGCAAAACCCCCGCCACGTCGATGCCATTGCCGAGATTGGAGATCATATCCCGGAACACAAGCGCCATGGTATCGAGCAGCGTCAATTGCAGCCCCATGTCTTTCGCAAGCGCCTGCGCCGTGAGCAGATCCTTCAGCTGATACTCTGCCGGACTGCCTGGAACAAAATTACGCTCCACCATTCGTTCGCCGTGCAGATTCAGGATCTTCGATTCCGCGAACCCGCCCATCAGGGCCTTGCGAACGGCTCCCGCGTCGGCACCGCCTTTCGATACGAAATGCAGCGCCTCGGCGATCGCAATCATCGTGCCGCCGACAATGATCTGGTTGGCCAGCTTGGTCATCTGTCCGGTCCCGACCGGGCCAATACGCGTCACGCGTCCAAGCGGACCGAACACATCGCTGAGGCTCTCAATATGATCCGCCGCGCCGCCCGCCATAATGGCAAGCGTCCCGTCGCGCGCGCCCGGCTCTCCGCCCGAGACCGGCGCGTCGACATATCCCACCCCTCTCTGGGCCAGATACTCGGCCTGAGCGCGGCAATACTCGACCGGGATCGAGCTCATCACCACAAGCATCGCGCCGGGATGAAGCGCATCGACTGGCTTGCATCCCGAGCCATCGCTTGAGAACAGAACCTCATCGATCACGGGCCCGTTGCTGAGCATCACAATGGCTACGTCGACCCCCTCCAAGGCGGCCGAAAGAGTATCCGCCCGCCTCACGCCGAACTGCTCCAACCGGCCAACCTTGTCCGGCGAGCGGTTCCATGCCGTCACCGGAAGCCCGGCTTGCGCCAGACGGCGCGACATGTGTCCGCCCATGATGCCGGTGCCGAGGAATGCAATGCGGCGAGCAGGCATGCGCACCGACTCTCTCTATGCCGTCTTCGCAGGCTTCTTGACGGCGGCCAGTTGCTTGAATTCCGGCGACTTCTTGTAGAAGGCATCAAGCGGGTAGCAGCCGGAAACGATGCCGTTGCGCGGTGCCGTTGTGCAATCGCTGAAGGTCCGGCACACCCGCTTCTTCTGCATGCCGCGGCCGCTCAGAATATCCAGCGGCAATTCGGGATAGGCCAGAACCATACGGCCGAGACCGACCACGTCCACCCAGCCTTGCCGCACCACCGCCTGCGCAACATTCGGGAAGAACTCCTGCAGATAGGTATAGCCGCTTCCCATCAGGCAGAAATCCGGGAAGGCCTTCTTGAGATCGCGCACCACAGCGAGATGCCGCATCACCCCGACAAAGGGGTCCTCCGGCGGATAATAGCCGTCCGACGGCGGATAAAGCGCCGGCCGGATATAATGCGGGTTGTAGTAAGGGCTTGCGATGGTGACATTGACGAAACGCACATCGAGCTTGCGGAAGATCTCAAACAGCGCTTTCGGCTCGGTCAGATCGTATTCCAGCGGATTGTCCGGATTGGCGCCGAAGCCGAAGAGGTAGGGCGTTTCATGTGTTTCCGGTATTCCCGGTCCGAGCGCCCCCGGCAGGGACTGAGCAGGATCCGGCTTGAACGGCAGCGTGTCGATCGCACTCAGGCGCACGCCAATACGCAAACCCGGCGCCTCCGCCCGAATGCCCTCAACGATTTCGCGCAGAAAACGCGTCCTGTTTTCGAGAGAGCCGCCATAAGGGCCGGGCCGTGTCACCGCGCTCAGGAATTCATGAGCGAGATAGCCGTGGCAATGCTTGATATCGACGAAATCGAATCCGCATTGCTGGGCCCGTTTTGCTGCGACGATAAAATCGTCGATCAACCGTTTGATCTCGTCATCGCTGATGACCGGCCGGTCCGCCGGATATCCGAATTTGCGGTCGAGGATCGGGTGGTTGTATGCGATGATGGATTCAAATTTGGTGTTGTCATTCGGCTTGCAGAAACGCCCCGAATGCGTCAGTTGCAGACCGATGACCAGATCCTTGTCATTGCCGGTCGTCTCGATATGAGCCTTGATTGCGATCTGGCGAAGTTCGGCGATGTCCGCCTGCGAATGGTCCGCCATATAGAGCTGCTTGGGATTGGCCCGACCGTCGGGCCGCACCGCACAGGCCTCTCCTCCCCAGATCAGCTTGGCGCCGCTCTGCCCAAAACGCTGCCAGCGGCGTTTTGTATTCTCGCTTGGGCGCCCGTCATGTTGGCAATCCCAGCCCTCCATCGGATGCATTCCGATCCGATGCCCAATCGACATGCCCTCGAATTCCAGGGGCGAGCCCAACGGTGATTCCGGCCCGCTGGCGACGATATCGTCGCATGGCATGTCAAGACCGAGGGTCTTCATGTAATTGCGGAAGCCAGTAACTCCCTCGAGCGACCCAGCCTTTGGATAATCACCGAATTTCATTTTTCCTCCGATCGGGACGTCAGTGAATCGAACGAATATTCAATTGGATCAGGCCGCACGTACGTAAGTCAGGATGATATCGACAGCATGGGCCCGACGAATTTTGAGCTCATCCGGATTCAGGAGATTCCGCCCAAAGGCTGTCGACAATGTGGGTGCGTTGGAGAAGGAGAAATAGCTCAGAGCCGCGATCGAGAAATAGAGCTGCACCGGATCGATGCCCGACCTTATCTGTCCCTTCTCCTCTCCGCTTCGGAGCACAGACTGCACAACGTCGATCAACGAAATGTGCATTTCCCGCAGGCGCGACGACTTCTTTAGATATCGCGCGTTCTGCATATTCTCCGCAGCCAGCAAGCGGATAATCACAGGGTTCTTCGCGTAATAATCAAACTTGAACTCAACCAGCTTGCGGAGCGCATCGATCGGATCGAGATTCGTCAAATTCAGTTCCCGTTCGCTCTCCCGCATCGCCGCGTAAGCGCGCTCCAGAACTGCCAGATACAGATCCTCCTTCGACCCATAATAGTAATAGATCATCTGCTTGTTGGCGCCGGATTCTTCGGCAATCGCGTCGACGCGTGCTCCGGCGAGCCCCTTGTCGGCGAACTCGCTCTCGGCCGCGGCAAGAATTTGCTGCTGGGTTTGCTCGGAACGGCGCGACCTCATATCCGGCGCCCCGGACGCCGTGATACCCGGCGCCTTCCGGGCTTTGGTTTTTATCTTTACCGTCGTCTTCACGTTGCTCTCGCCGAGTCAGGTCAGTTGATGCGTTCCAGCCGGGCCGATCGCGCCTCGCGCCGGTTTGCCGCGATGACGGTTGCCAAATCCATGGGCTGCGGCAGGAACAGCCGCGCATCCATTTCCCGCAGATGATCCGAGATCACCGGCTTGAATTCCATATGCGCAAGCACGTCGCGCTCGATATCGATGCCTGGTGCGATCTCGATCAACTCAAGACGCCCTGCTGAATTTCGCTGAAAAACCGCGCGCTCGGTCACATAGAGCGCGCGCTGTCCATTCTCGTTGGCCAGTGCGCCCGAATATGTGATCTGTTCGACATTGCGGACGAACTTCTTCTCCCGGCCCTCGCGGGCAATGCGGGTCCGGCCTTCCGGCCAGCTCACATCCAGACCGCCGCTGGTGAACGTGCCGCTGAATACGACTGTTTTTGCATTCTGGCTGATATTGATGAAGCCTCCCGGTCCGACGATCTTATTGCCGAAGCGACTGACATTCACGTTGCAAGCCTCATCCACCTCGGCAAACGACAGGAAGGCGAGTTCAAGTCCGCCGCCGTCGTAAAAATCAAACTGATACGGCTGGTCGATCATTGCGTGATAATTCCTTCCCGCACCCGGCTCATTGCCGGTCGCGGGCGCCCCGCCGATCAATCCCTGTTCATTCGTCAGCACGACCGCGTCCAGAGTCTGCTCCTCCGCCGCAATGGCGGCAATTCCCGTCGAAACGCCGGAGCCGAGATTGCAGATCGCGCCGGGAAACAGCTCCAGACTTGCCCTCCTTGCGATGACCTTCCTCGGCGAAAACGGCAGCTTCGCAAGCTGCGACAACGGGACCTTCAGCTCGCCGGCATAAGCCGGATCGTGAACGGTGAAGAAGGTCTGGGTCTGATTGGGATCGACGACGACAAAATCGACCAGCATGCCGGGAATCTTGACCTGCTTGGGCGGCAAGGTACCCCGATTCGCCAGACGCTTGACCTGAACGATGACGATGCCGCCGGCACGCCGCGCGGCTTGCGCCATCGACAGCATTTCGCCAAAGACGGCCTCGTGTTCCATGGTCACGTTGCCATCTTCATCGGCGGTCGTGCCGCGTATCAATGCGACATCGACACGGAACGGCTTGAACCGCAGATAGTCCTTCCCGGCAACGTTGACGAGTTCGACCAGATCTTCCTTGGCGAGCTCGCTTTGCTTGCCGCCGCCATGCCGCGGATCGACGAAGGTTCCCAGCCCCACATGCGTCACAAGGCCGGGGCGCCCCGCCGCCATTTCGCGTGTCAGTTGCGAAAGACAGCCTTGCGGCAGGGTATACGCCTCGATCCTGTTTTCGAGCGCGAGCTGTTCAACGGGGGGCGAGTCGACAAGCGTGCCGCAGACGACGCGCTTCAGAAGCCCCGGATGCGCCAGATGGCCGATACCCCGGTTGGCGCGATCGCCAAGGCCGACCGGATGAACCGTGGTCAAGGCCCGCGGCTTCCCCTCGACGGCGAACCGCTTCGCGATGGCCTCGATCAGACAATCCGGCACGGAATGGCCGGCGCCAGATCCGCCGATCAAGAGCGTGTCGCCGTCGTCGACCAACCTGGACGCGTCTTCCGCACTGATGATCCGGGCCATTTTTCCCTCAACCGTCAATGCCATGGACCGTCAGCACCGCTTTCATCCGGGCAACCGCCAGATCAGGGTCGCTGAGAAGGCCGGCCGCGTCCGCGAGCCTGAAGATGTCCGCCAGATGCACAAGCGAACGCGCGCTCTGCTGGCCTCCAACCATCGCAAAATGCGACTGGTGACCGTTCAGATAGGCCATGAAGACGACGCCGGTCTTGTAGAATTGCGTCGGCGCCTTGAATATGTGACGTGCCAACGGGAGCGTCGGCTCAAGGATTGAATGATATTCAGTCAGGTCGCCCCGTTTATGAGCGGACAGCGCGGCGGATGCAGCCGGGGCGATGGCGTCGAAAATCCCGAGCAACGCATGGGAATATCCGTCCTGATCTCCCGCGATGAGTTCGGGGTAATTGAAGTCGTCGCCGGTATACATCTTCACGCCCCGCGGCAACCGGCGCCGCATGGCGATCTCCTTATCTTTGTCCAGCAGGGAGATCTTGATTCCGTCGACCTTGGACGCGTGATCGGCAATGATCGCCAGGCAGACATCCATGGCCGCATAATGATCGAGGCTGCCCCAATATCCCTTCAAGGCCGGATCGAACATTTCGCCGAGCCAGTGGATGATCACCGGCTCGCGCACCTGCCGTAGAATGCGGGCATAGACCTTGCCGTAATCGTCCGGCGTGCGTGCTGCAACGGCAAGGGCGCGGCTGGCCATGAGGATGATGCGGCCGCCCAGCCCCTCGATGGCCGCCACCTGCTCCTCGTATCCTCTGATGACATCGTCAAGGGTAACCGCCGCGTGCGGCACGACGTGATCCGTTCCCGCGCCTGAAAACAGGACAGCGCCCGGGACATCGCGCGAGGCGTCGATGGAACGGGATATCAGCGCCAGCGATTCCGTCCAACCCAACCCCATGCCCCGCTGGGCGGTATCCATGGCCTCAGCCACGCCCAGACCCAGGGACCAGACATATTGCCGGTACCGGATCGTCGCTTCCCAATCGATGGCGGGGGTAAGCCAGGGGTCGTTATCGGCAAACGGATCGGCCACCACATGGGCGGCCGACAGCGCGATCCGATCAAAGCGCTCGCTTCGCCCAGCCCAGACGCGCGGCATCTTCGTCCGGTAGACCTCCAGGCGGCCATCAACCGTGGGCAGCTGCAGGGCGGGCATCAGATTAGCAACGCTCCAATCTCTATTGAATAAGTATCTAGTTAGTTATATAAAAAAGATCCACCGGTCAATGCGCCTCCACTCCAACTTCACCAGTGTTTGCCAGATGAGCAGCTTAGCTTCTGAAACCGTCACGAGCGTCCACCACTGGACGGACATGCTTTTCAGCTTCACGACAACACGGTCGCCCTCGTTTCGCTTTCTCAACGGCCAGTTCACGATGATCGGCCTGGAAGTGAACGGCAGGCCTCTGCTGCGTGCCTACAGCATGGCCAGCGCCAATCACGAAGAGCACCTGGAATTCTTTTCGATCAAGGTACCGGATGGCCCGCTCACCTCGCGGCTCCAACATCTCAAGGTCGGCGACAAGGTATTGGTGAACGGAAAGCCGACCGGCACACTCATTCACGACAATCTTCTGCCCGGCCGGATGCTTTATCTTTTGGGGACCGGAACCGGCCTCGCCCCTTTTCTAAGCGTGATCAAGGATCCCGAGACCTACGAGCGCTATGAGAAAATCGTCCTGGTGCATGGATGCCGGCAGACCGCCGAACTGGCATACGGCGAATACATCACGCAGGATCTGCCGCAGCACGAGTTTCTCGGTGAGTATATCCGCGAGAAACTCATTTATTATCCGACGGTGACGCGTGAACCGTTCCGCAATCGCGGCCGCATAACCGATCTCATCGCCTCGGGCAAACTCTTTCAGGACATCGGCTGCGATCCAATGTCGCCCGAGCACGACCGGATTATGCTGTGCGGAAGCCCCGCCATGCTGCACGATCTGGTCACCACACTTCGCGAGCGCAATTTTGAGGAGGGAAGTCACAGCAAACCGGGACACTACGTCATCGAGAAGGCGTTCGTCGAAAAGTAGGATCGCCCTCGATCGGCGAATTCTGACGAGGAGGTCATCGAACAATAACGATCTGCAAAAGCAGACGAGAAAAAATCATTGATGGGAGAAAGCAAATGCTACGCATTATTACGCTTGCCGTAACTGCCGCACTCGCCTTCACCGGAGGCGCCTTTGCACAAGGCTCCTCTTGGAAGCCCGACAAGCCGATCAAGGCCGTCGTCCCGTTCGCCGCCGGCAGCGCCACAGACGGAATTGCACGAATCGTTCTCGACGAAGTCGGCCGGCAGCTCGGCCAATCCGTCGTCATCGAAAATCGTGCAGGCGCATCCGGCACACTCGGCGCACAGATCGTCGCAAAATCCGATCCCGACGGTTATACGGTTCTGGTCGCGGCATCCTCGCACACGGTGACTCCGTCGACCTTTTCGCAGCTGCCCTATGATGCAGCCGCCGACTTCACCCCCGTCGCGCCGCTCGTCAGCATTCCCAATGTGATCGTTGTCAACGCGAAGCGCGACTACAAATCCGCCAAGGACCTTGTCGACGATGCCAAGAAGCGGCCCGGTGCGCTGAACTACGCGTCCGCCGGTGCCGGCAGCGCGACACATCTCGCTGCCGAACGCTTCAAGCTGAGCGGCGGCTTTGTGGCGCAACACGTTCCCTTCAAGGGATCGTCAGAGGCGATCACGGAAATGCTGTCCGATCGCATCGACTTCTACGCTTCCCCGATCAACGCCGCCATGCCGCTGATCAAGGACGGCAAGCTCCGTGCGCTGGCAGTCAGCAGCCAGCAACGCGCGTCGGCACTTCCAGACATTCCAACCACGGTGCAATCCGGCCTGCCGGATTCCGGTTACGAGTTCTGGGTCGGTGTTCTGCTGCCCAAAAACACCCCCAAGCCGATCGTGGATGCGTTCTATAGTGCGATAAACAAATCCATTGCGGAGCCGGCCTTGGCCAAGAAACTCGCCGACCTCGGTGCGGATCCGATGAAAATGTCGCCGGCGGAATTCGCCAAGATGATCCAGGACGAAATCAAGTCGAATGCCACTGTCGTCAAGGCAGCGGGCATCAAGGTGAACTAATCGACCTCGCCTATCGCGCTGTTAGGATAAGGAGCCAGATCCTCCTAACAGCGCGCAGGGACTGGTCAACTCGGGCTCGACGCCAGCCAGGATCCGCTATTGTCAGCTCCACAAAGCAATGAGGCGGCACAACTTATTATCGTGCCTCCGGTCCGCCGGTCTGGGATGCGAAAAGTGCCTCAAGGCACTCACTGGCGGAAAAAAATCCGCGCTGGAAAAACCTGTCCGCGACAGAATCTTCCTTATTGTTGGTAGCGAGGGACGGATTCGAACCGCCGACACAAGGATTATGATTCCTCTGCTCTAACCAGCTGAGCTACCCCGCCGCCAGCATCAGGCCGACGCTCCGTTCTACCGGAACTGGCCGATTTGCCTGTAGCGACGTGCATATAGTGAGCCTCTGGAAATGCTGTCAAGTTCGCAGCGCGGCCGTGCCGCCATGTTATTTGGGAGACTGCGGATTTTGGCCCGCCGGCGGCGGCAGAACGGGCATTTCCCCACCCCCGGGAGCGGGTGCCCTGATGTCGGGATCCAGGTCCCGCGGTGGGCAGATGACTCCACCCGATTGCGCAAGCTTTTCGCTGAGCGATCCATCGGCGGGGGCCCGCCCCTGCGTCTCATGGGCGTCTCCCTGTCCCTCCACATTGTGTTCCGCACAGGCCTTCCGCTCCAGTGCCGGTGGCGCCTCCTGGACGGGCCGCTCGGGCGACCTGGTCGTCTGCGCCGCCGCGCTGCCCGCCGTAAGCAGCAGGGCAACCATTGCCATCGATCCGCGCATCATTGCTCTCCCATCATGGGAGCTAACGGCCGCGGCTGGCGCGGGGTTCCGGCACAGGCCGGATCAGGCCGATGCGACCTTGCCGAAGCGGATCATGGAGAAATGCCCCAGCGGGGGCATCGGAGTGCGCTCGATGACGCGCATATCGGGCCGCGCATCGACCCAGCGCTGCAGCCGCGCCCATTCGAATTCCGGCCGCCAGCCGAGCCGGCGGGCAATGGGCGCAAAACCGAGTTCGAAAGCGCGGCGCGGTCCGCCCTCTGCGCTGATGTGATTGACCAGGATCATCTCGCCACCCGGCTTCAGCACGCGTGCGAATTCGGCAAGCGCAGCTTCCGGGTCAGGCACCGCCGTGATGACGTATTGCGCGACCACTACGTCGAAGCTGTTGTCGGGGAATCCCAGATGCGAGACGTCCATCACCGACAGGGCTTCCACGTTGGTCAGCTTGAACTCCTCCACGCGCTCTTTTGCCTTGAGCAGCATGGGTTCGGAAATATCGATGCCGACAATCGTGTTCTTGCGCGAGTAATCGGGCAGCGAAATGCCGGTGCCGACTCCGACTTCCAGAATCCGTCCGCCGATGCGCTCGGCCGCCGCGATCGAAGAACGGCGTCCCGTCTCGAATACACGTCCGAAAACCAGGTCATAGATCGGTGCCCAGCGCGCATACGCCTTGGTCACGCTCGCCTTGTCGATGTCCCCCATAAGCCCCCGCCCGACTTTTTTGATTGGCTGTTCAGTGCTATGCGCGCATTGGCACGACCGAAAGACGCTCAGGATGGGGTGCCATCGCGTCGCTCACCGACACGGTGCTGCGGATGAACCCGCCGCCCAGAACGCGCGCCTGGCCGTCGATCGCGTCATAGAACACGCAGGCCTGACCGGGCGAAACACCATCCTCGCCGTCGATGAGTTCGACCTCGAAGCCGTTTTCGCCACGCATCAGCCAACCCGGCTGCGGGGCACGGGTGGACCGCACCTTCACGAACACCTCGCGGCGCCCGGCTGCCACCGCCCCCTCAATGGAACCATCACCGATCCAGTTGATATCGCGCAGCAGAATGCGGCGGGTGCGCAGTGCATCGCGCGGCCCCACAATCACGCGCCGCGTGGCGGCGTCGAGCCTGATCACATAAAGCGGCGTGCCCGCGGCTATGCCGAGGCCCTTACGCTGCCCGACCGTGAAGTGAATAATGCCGTCATGGTGGCCAAGCACATTGCCGGCCAGATCGACGATGTCGCCCTTCTCCGCGGCGCCCGGCATCAAACGCTCGATCACATCCGTATATTTGCCCTGCGGCACGAAGCAGATGTCCTGACTGTCATGCTTGTCCGCAACGGACAGTCCAAACTTGCGCGCGAGTTCACGCGTTTCACTCTTGGCGAGATCGCCGAGCGGGAAACGCAGCATGTCGAGCTGCTCGCTCGTGGTGGCGAACAGAAAATAGCTCTGATCGCGCTCTTCCTCGCGTGCACGGAACAGCCCGCGCTGACCGGACGGCAATCTGCGGGAGGCGATGTAATGGCCGGTCGCCATTACATCGGCGCCAAGCTGCTTGGCGGTCTCCAGAAGATCGCGGAACTTGATTGACTGATTGCACGAAATGCACGGCACCGGCGTCTCGCCGCCGGCATAGCTCTCGGCGAAGCGGTCGATCACCTCTTCCTTGAAGCGATTTTCGTAATCAAGAACGTAATGCGGAATGCCGAGCTTCTCGGCCACTGCGCGCGCATCATGAATGTCGCGGCCCGCGCAGCAGGCGCCCTTCCGGTGGATCGCCGCGCCGTGATCGTAAAGCTGCAGGGTGACGCCAACGACGTCATAACCTTCCGCCGCCAGGATGGCCGCCGTGACCGAGGAATCCACCCCGCCCGACATCGCCACCACCACGCGCGTGTTCTTCGGCTCACCCTTGAGATCGAGACTGTTCAGCATTCCGGGTCGCAGCTCGCCGCCGCACTCCTCTTCTTCCCTTGCCCCGATGAGCCTGTTCCGGCGGCCCCGCCTGACTTTGCTATACGTGCTTACTACAGATGCGGCCGGACCCGCGCAACGCAACGGAGCGTGTGTCACCCTGACACGGCATATAGGGACTCCTGCCCGGCATTTCTTGCCGGGCAAAACCTCGGCGCGCAAGTCAAATCCCCACCTCCACCCAAATAAGACATTGAAACCTATGGTCTTTTTAAGGATTCCAGCTTTGGCGCGGTGATTGCAATGCACTTGGCAGATTCATTCTGCCCTGCCGAGGTCATCCCGTGCCAAGTGCCGTGTCCGAAACCGTCGCTTATTCCAGCCGCTCCCAGCAGCTCCAACGCAGCCAGTCGTCCAGCCGGGCGCAGGGCAAGGACACGCCATTCGCCCTGATGCTGGAAGCCAGCGAGCCGCCGCCGAGCCAGAACACGCGTCCGCAGGCCCCCACCGAATCGGCTGCACCGGCCCCGAAGACGGAAAAAACTGCCGTCGACCCCAAGAAAAAGGCCACAACCGGAACGCCCGAGCCCGAGGCCGCCGGCACATCAGACCTGGCGCAGGATACCGCTGCCCCCGATGCACCCGAAAGCGAAGTCGTGGAGGATGCGGTGGCATCGGAGACGTCTGCCGCAGGGGAAATGCTGCCCGAAATGCCGCAGGCAGACGCAAAGGACGACGGTTCCGAGCCGGCCGACCCTGATGTTGCCGTGACACTGGACGCCACCCCCGCGCTGCCGCAAACGCCGGTCGCACCAGAAGTTGCGATGGCAGCCCCAGCCGCAATAGCGCCAGAGGCTCCGGCAGAAGCCGAGGGAGAAATCGCGGTGAAGCCCGCGGATGTCAGCACCGGCATCCCGGCAAAACCCGCTGCGGATGCTCCCGTTGCAGCCCCGATCGTCACCGACACGCCGGATCAGCCGACCGCCGCCGAGGGTAAGAGCACCAAGGAGGTGCCCGACATCAAAGGCGGGGTCGAGCTGAAAGGCGCCGAGCTTCAGACCACCGATCAACCCGCCGATGTCGAGGACATTCCGGACCTGCCGCAAGCCAAGACCGAACATGCCCGGCAGCCAGTCCCGTCGGACGAGGCAAAGCTGCAGCAGACAGAAGCCAAGCCGCACGGCGAGCCGCAGCAGGCGGCCGAACCTGCGCAGCAAAAACCGGCTGCACCTCAGATGACGGCATCGCTCGATACAGATGCGACAAGCGCGCAGCCGCCGCAGACACATCAACCGGTCGCGACCGATGTCGCATCGCTCACCGCGGGCAATCAACGCGCGACGACATTGATGGCCCAGACTGCCGTCCCGGTTTCCGGCATCGCCGTCGAGATCGCCGCACAGGCACGCGCCGGCAACAACCGTTTCGAAATCCGCCTGGACCCGCCGGAGCTCGGCCGCATCGATGTGCGGCTCGATATCGATCAGGACGGCAACGTAAAATCGCGTCTGGTGATCGAGCGCGCAGACACCTATGACCTGTTGCGCCGGGATGCCTCGACGCTGGAACGCGCGCTGCAACAGGCCGGACTGAAGACGTCCGACAGCGGCCTCGAATTCACCTTGCGCGATCAGAATTCGGCGCAGCGCGAGGCCCGCGACCAGAACCAGCGCGATACCGAACGCGGCATCATTCCCGATGCCGACATCCTGCCGGCCGAGGCCGCCAGCGGCTATGGCCGCATGCTGGGCCTTGGCACCGGCGTCGATATCAGGATCTAGGAGCGCCGGTCATGTCCACCGTCAATGGCGTCACAACGAATGTCACTTCGGCCATCACCGGCAACGGCAACAACACGACGTCAACCCCGACGCTCGCCGACAACTTCCAGTCCTTTCTCCTGTTGCTGACCACGCAACTGCAGAACCAGAATCCGCTCGATCCGCTCGACACCAATCAATTCACGCAGCAGCTTGTGCAATTCGCACAGGTCGAACAG
Source organism: Pseudomonadota bacterium (assembly GCA_023390695.1). Next base: position 18,782 of record JAEWCJ010000398.1, read on the forward strand.
CAATTGAAGTCGAACGATCAGCTCGCGGCGCTCGTCCAACTGCAACAGACCATGCAGACGACGCAAGCGCTCGGCTATGTCGGCCACATCGTCGCGATCGAAGGCAGAACAGCGGCGCTGACCAATGGCAGCGCCGGTTGGAGCTTCAACTCCAGCAAGCCTGCAACCGCCACCATCAACATCCAGAATTCCACAGGCGCGACCGTTTACAGCGGTACCTTCTCGCTGCAGGCCGGCACGCAGAATTTCGTCTGGGACGGCAGGGACACAAACGGCGTCCTGCAGCCGGACGGTGACTACACGATGTCGATCACTGCGACGGATGCGAGCGGACAGGTGGTCGCCGTATCGACGGAAATTCAGGGCATTGTCGATTCAGTCGACGTTTCGAAATCGCCGCCGGTCCTCTCGGTCGGCGGCAAGGATTACACCACCGACAAGATCAAGCGCGTTGTCCGTCCTGTCTATTCGACGCCGGATCCAGATCCGGATCCGACGCCGGATCCCGACGAGTCATCGTCGTCGTAGCGCTCAGTTCGATTTTAATTCTCTCATTAAGAAGCGGTTAAGACCTTGTCGAAGGTTCCGCACCTGCCGATCATTTCCCAATTGAATGTGGCGCTTAGGCAAATCTTAAGCGGCGGCGATTACATTGCCGGGAGTTTGTTGGTCGAGTGTGTGAGTTTTCCAATGACAGAGGCCCATCGCCCGCGGGTGAAATACGTTATCGGGCCGGACGGTTCTCCGCTGACAATTGCGGATTTGCCGCCTCCGAGCACGAAGCGTTGGGTGATCCGCCGCAAGGCGGAAGTTGTTGCAGCTGTGCGCGGCGGTCTTCTCTCGCTTGAGGAAGCCTGCAATCGCTACACGTTGACCACTGAAGAATTCCTGTCCTGGCAATATTCCATCGACCAGCATGGGCTTGCCGGACTGCGGACCACCCGCATTCAGCAATACCGGCAATAGCCGGCTTCCGCTCGCGATCTCGGTCGACGCGCCAGCCGGAAGGCTGGCGTTTGCATTGCACGCGCCCGCCTTTTTGCCGGCCGCAGCGCCAATGCCCCCGTTTCATCGGGCCGGTTTTGTCCTATAAACAGACTCAAGGACGTTACGGGAGACGACGATGCAGCGGCCCACACGCCTTTTTGCAGCCAAGGCCCTGACGCTTTGGTCCCTGATGCTCTCGGCCTTCGTGCTGATTGGAACCGCCGACGCTTTTGCCGGGCGCCGTCTGGCCGTGGGCACCGCCGCAGGTTACGCGGTGCCGCCGGGCTATGAAGCGGTTCCGGTCTTCAACCGTTCGGTCGGCTATGCATGGACCCCGGTCGATACCAGCCTGGGTTATGCCTTCCGCGAACCCATCTACGACACCCCCAAGGGCTACCGGTATAAATATGTGCGCGGCTATTCCCTCCGCCGCGTCGCGAGCTACGGCCACCGGCCGATGGTCAAACGGGTCTACATAAAGAAGGCCAGCGTAACGAAAAGCAGGACGGTCCGCCGCCATCGCGGGCATTGCGTGACCGATATCGGCTTTGGCCGGCACGACTACTGCAACTAATAATTTGCCATAGCAATAAATTGCACGCAGGCGGGCCCCGAAAGCCCGCCTTTTTCGTTGTCCCGCCCGCACCTCCTTACCCGCCGTTAACCAATTGGAAACCATGGACCGGGCATTTTTTGCCGGGTTGAACACATGGTGTTCGAATCCCTGGGGGGACTTTCGTGCAGGGCCTGGTCGAGTTCGGTAAAACGTTGGGCGCGACCCGCATCGCGGCCATGGCCGCGGTCGCTGTGGCTCTGATGGGCTTTTTCGCCTTCATCATCCTGCGGATGACCGCGCCGCAGATGTCCGTCCTTTATTCCGACCTCGCGCTTGAGGACTCGGCCGCCATCATCAAGGAGCTGGAGCGGCAGGGCGTTCCCTATACGGCCCGGAACGACGGCTCCCTCATCCTGGTGCCGCAGGACGTGGTCACTCGTTTTCGCATGAAGATGGCCGAATCCAATCTGCCGAAGGGCGGCGGCGTCGGCTACGAGATCTTTGACAAGTCGGACGCACTGGGCGCCACCAGCTTCGTCCAGAATATCAATCACTTGCGGGCTCTGGAGGGCGAGCTGTCGCGCACCATCCGGGCCATCGACCGTGTGACCTCGGCGCGGGTGCATCTGGTGCTGCCGGAGCGCCCCCTCTTCTCCCGCGACAAGCCGGAACCCTCCGCCTCCATCGTTCTGAAGCTGCGCGGTTCGCTCGACGCGCAACAGGTGCGCGCCATCCGGCATCTGGTGGCCTCCGCGGTAAACGGCCTCAAGCCCACCCGCGTCTCCGTCGTCGACGAGAATGGCCGCCTGCTTGCCGACGGCGCCGACGACCAGACGCAAGGCTTTTCGTTGAGCGCTGACGAGCGCAAGATCGCGTTCGAACGCCGGCTGCGCGATCAGGTCGAGCAGATCGTCTCGCTGGTTGTCGGCCCCGGCCGCGCGCGCGTACAGCTCACCGCCGACTTCGACTTCAACCGCATCACTCAGACTTCCGATCAGTTCGACCCGGAAAGCCGCGTCGTCCGCTCCAGCCAGACGCGCGAGGAAAGCGCATCGAGCTCGGACGGCCGCGATAACCAGGTCACCATCGGCAACGAGCTGCCGAACGCCCAACGCCAGCAGCAGGCAGATCAGAACCAGCGGCAGGACCAGAGCAAAAAGTCGGAAGAAATCGTCAATTACGAGATTTCCCGCACCACCAAGACCGAAGTGATCGAAGGCGGCCGCGTCAACCGCATCTCGGTCGCGGTGCTGGTGGACGGCACCTACACCCGCAACCCGCAAGGACAACTGGTCTACACACCGCGCGATGCCTCCGAAATCGACCGCATCGCCGCGCTGGTCCGCTCGGCGATCGGCTTCGATCAGAAGCGCGGCGACCAGGTCGAGGTGGTCAATCTGCGGCTCGCCGAAGCGCCGCCGGTGGTGACGGCCCCGTCGGGAGACTGGGTGGAGCGGCTCGCGCTGACCAAGGAAGATATCATGCGCGGCGTCGAGATGATCGTGATGCTGCTGCTCGGCCTTGTCGTGCTGTTCTTCGTCGTCCGCCCGCTGGTCCGCCGCATCACGACGCCGGAAAGCGTACAGGAAATCCCGGCCGAGGCCGCGCCGTCATTGGCGCCGGCCGGACCCGCCCTCGTCGGTTCCGAACAGGCCATCGCCATCACCAATCACGCCTCCAACATGATCGACATCGCGCAGGTGCAGGGTCAGGTGCATGCGCAGACCGTGCAGAAAGTCGGCGAACTCGCCGACCGCAACCCGCATGAAACGGTCGCCATCATCCGCCAGTGGCTGCACGACACACCGTAAGTGAGACGTTGAAGAATGACGACAGTTGACGAGAAAGCCGCAGAGAAATCGCAACAGGATATTGCGACGATCGTCGCCTCGCTGGCTGCAAGCCGCCAGAGCGCGGAAGTCCCGGCGGTCCAGCCGAGGAATTTGTCCGGTCAGGAACGCGCAGCCGTGCTGATGCTCTCGCTCGGCGAGGAATATGGCGGCAAGATCTGGAACATGCTCGACGACGACGAGCTGCGCGAATTGTCGATCACCATGTCCACGCTGGGCACGATCGACGCCGGGTCGGTCGAAAACCTGCTGCTCGAATTCGTTGGCCGGCTCTCCGCCTCCGGCGCGCTGATGGGCAACTACGAAGCAACCGAACGCCTGCTGCAGCAATTCCTGCCGCCCGAGCGCGTCGGCGGCATTATGGACGAAATCCGCGGCCCCGCCGGCCGCAACATGTGGGAGAAGCTTTCCAACGTCCAGGAAGAGGTGCTCGCCAACTATCTGAAGAACGAATATCCGCAGACCATCGCCGTCGTTCTCTCCAAGCTGCGGCCGGAGCATGCCGCGCGGGTGCTGGCGATCCTGCCGGAAGACATCGCCTTCGACGTCGTTTACCGCATGCTGAAGATGGAGGCTGTGCAGAAGGAGGTCATCGACCGCGTGGAGATGACGCTGCGCACCGAATTCATGTCCAACATCGCGCAGACACGCCGCCGCGATGCACACGAGGTGATGGCGGAAATCTTCAACAATTTCGATCGCCAGACCGAGACGCGCTTCCTCACCGCGCTGGAAGAGGAAAACCGCGAGGCCGCCGAGCGCATCAAGACGCTGATGTTCACCTTCGACGACCTGATCAAGCTCGACGCCGGCTCGGCGCAGACGCTGATGCGTCACATCGACAAGGACAAGCTGGCGATCGCGCTCAAGGGTGCCGGCGACGGCGTGCGCAAATTCTTCCTCAACAACATGTCCTCGCGTGCCGCCAAGATGCTGGTCGACGACATGCAGGCCATGGGGCCTGTGCGGCTGCGCGATGTCGACGATGCGCAGGTGCTGCTGGTCAATCTTGCCAAGGATCTCGCGGCCAAGGGCGAAATCGTGATCGCCAAGCAGCGCGGCGACGAAGAGCTGGTGTACTGACCGATGACCGCACCGTCGAAATTCATGTTCGATATAGACTTCGCGGCGCCGAAAGTCGTGAACACGATTCCGCTTTCCGACCATCAGAGCCAGATCAGCGAGGCGGAGGCGCGCGGATACAGCAACGGCTTCATCTCCGGCGAACGCGAAGCGGCGGGGGGCGCCGCCCCCCCCCCCGCCC
>JAEWCJ010000419.1 GCA_023390695.1 Pseudomonadota bacterium
CGGCAGCGTGACGCTGAACCACGGCGGCACCGAGATGGGGCAGGGGCTGTTCATCAAGGTGGCGCAGGTGGTCGCGGAAGCATTTCAAATAGACATCGGAAATATCAGAATAACGCCGACGAGCACCGGGAAAGTCCCGAATACGTCGCCGACGGCGGCCTCTTCCGGCTCCGATCTGAACGGCATGGCGGCGCTCAACGCCGCCGAACAGATCAAGGCGCGCATGACCGATGTCGCCGCCGAGCAGTTCAACGTGCCGGCCGGCGAGATCGTATTCCAGCAGAATCGCGTCTATGCCGGTAACCGTTCGATGTCGTTCGCGGAGCTTGCCGCGCTGTCCTGGGAGAAGCGCGTCTCGCTTTCCGCCACCGGCTATTACCGCACGCCGAAGATTCATTGGGACTTCGCCACCAATACCGGGCGTCCGTTCTATTACTTCACCTATGGCGCGGCGGCGGCGGAAGTCGCGGTCGATACGCTGACCGGCGAGACGCGCGTGCTGCGCGCCGAACTTCTCGAGGATTGCGGCCGCTCGCTCAATCCGGCGATCGATCTCGGCCAGATCGAGGGCGGCTTTGTGCAGGGCATGGGCTGGCTGACCACGGAAGAACTGGTCTGGGACGACAAAGGCCGGCTGCGCACGCACGGGCCTTCGACCTACAAGATTCCGGGCAGCCGCGATGTGCCGCCGGTCTTCAATGCCCGTATCCTCGCCGATGCGCCCAACCGCGAGGAAACCGTCTTCCGGTCCAAGGCGGTCGGCGAGCCGCCGCTGATGCTGGCTTTGTCGGTGTGGCTGGCGATCCGCGACGCGATTTCCAGTCTCTCGGACTACCGGCTGGCCGCCCGGCTGGAAGCGCCCGCGACCCCGGAACGGGTGCTGGCGGCGGTGGATGACATCCGCACGCGCCTGCAAACCTGACCGTGCCCCATTCAACCCGCTGATATCTCACATCAATAAATTTATTTGCGCCTGCCTCGGGGCGCCGATTGACCGCGGCCGATTTCCTAAATAATAGAGCGAACGTTCATTCTCATTTACCGCGCCGCAGCAAGGTTGCCCTCTTCCGATGCGCCGACCCAGTGCAAAGCTGCAACAGGACCGCCGCGAAGAAATTCTCGAGGCGGCGCGCCGCTGTTTTGCCCGTATGGGGTTCCACCAGACCTCCATGCAGCAGATCTGCCTCGAAGCCGGGATGAGTCCCGGCAACCTCTACCGTTATTTCCCCTCCAAGGAAGCGATCATGGCCGGCATTGCCGAGCGCGATCGCGCGGAGGTCGGTGCCGAACTGGCAAAGGCGCAGGAAGCGGCCGACTTTTTCGGCACACTGGAGGTGCTGGCGCAGCATCATCTGGTCGAGCGTTCGATGGACGATGTCGGTCTCTGCGCCGAGATGGTGGCGGAGAGCCGGCGCAACCCGACGATCGGCCGCATCATGCGCGATTTCGATGTCGAGGTGCGGACGCAACTGACGGCGATGCTGCGCGCGGCGCGGGAGCGCGGCGACGTTTCGCCTGACGTCAATATCGACGACGTGATCACCACCATCATCCTGTTTGCAGACGGCGTCTGGTGGCGCCGCGCGGTGCATCCGGATTTCGATCCCGCGCCGACCGTTCCGGTTTTCATGAACATCATGCGTTACATGCTTCTCGGCACCGCGCCGGGCGGCAAGGGGGAATCCCATGAAGGGTAGCCGTATCGTTGCCGTCGGTCTTGTGTTCGTCGCCGTCGCCTGGATCGCGTCGGGTTATGTGATCCCGCACGAGAGCGCCGAGAGCAAAGCCGCGTTGCAGGCCGAACAGGCCGGCAAGAAGCCGTTCCGTGTTGCCGTCATCGACGCGACGACGGCGCCGCATAGCCGCAAGCTCATTCTCTCCGGCCGCACCGAGGCCGACCGCAAGGTGGCGGTGGCCGCGCGCACCGGAGGCACGCTGACCGAATTGCGTGTCAAGCGCGGCCAGCACGTGAAGCAGGGCGAGATCATCGCGGTGCTGTCCGACGATGCGCGCGAAGCGCAGGTGGCGCAGGCACGCGCGCTGTACACGCAACGCAAGACCGAACTCGAAGCGCGCCGCAAGCTGATCGAGCAGGGCACGCTGCCGAAACTCGAAATGGTCAATCTGGAATCTCAGTTCAAGACCGCCGAGGCGATGCTGGCGCAGGCGGAAGCCGAACGCGATCGCGGCGTCGTGCGCGCACCCTGGGACGGCGTCATCACCGATACGCCGGCCGAGGTCGGCGGCGCGGCGTTCTCGATGGCCGGCAAGGAAGTGGCGCAGATGGTTGCGCTCGATCCGATGCTGGCGGTGGTGGAAGTCTCCGAGCGCAAGCTCGCCGGCATCAAGCTCGGCGATCTTGCCGAACTGCGCCTGGTGACCGGTCAGAAGGCGAGCGGGCATGTGCGGTTCGTCTCCAAATCGGCCAGCCCGACCACGCGCACCTATCGCGTCGAAGTGGAAGTGAAGAATCCGGACGGTGCGATCCCGGACGGTATCACGGCGGAAGTCGCCATCCCGATGGCGCCGGTGCAGGCGTCGCGTGTGCCGCGGTCGGCGCTGACCTTCTCGTCGGCCGGCGATCTCGGTGTCCGGGCCGTGGCGGAAGACGGCAAGGTCGAGTTCATCCCCATCAGCGTGGTGGAGGACGAGCAGGCGCATATGTGGGTCGCCGGCATCCCTGACCATGCGCGGGTGATCGTGCAGGGTCAGGATTTCGTGCGTGAAGGTCAGGTGGTGCAGGCCATGCCGGCGCCGGCCACGACCGCGTCGAGTCGCTAACAGCGGGAACGGAAGCAGCGCGTCATGTTCAAGCTTATCGATTACGCGATCAGTCACGCGCGCCTGACCATCGCGACGCTGATCTTCCTGATTGTGGCCGGCTTCATCTCCTATCGGACGATCCCGAAGGAAGCCGAGCCGGATGTGAAGATTCCGATCATCTACACGCAGCTCACCCAGCGCGGCATCAGCCCGGAGGATTCCGAGCGGCTGTTGCTGCGTCCGGTCGAGACGCAGTTGAAGTCGGTCGGCAATGTGAAGGAGATGCGCTCCACCGCCTATGAGGGCGGCGGTTATGTGCTGCTCGAATTCGAAGCCGGCTTCGATTCCAAGGCGGCGCTTGCCGATGTACGCGCCAAGGTCGACCAGGCCAAGCGCGATCTGCCGCGTGACGCCGACGAGCCGGTGGTGCAGGAGGTCAATCTCTCGCTCTATCCGGTGCTGGTCGTCGGTTTGTCCGGCGACATGCCGGAGCGGTCCATGCTGCGCATTGCGCGCGCCGCCAAGAACGCGATCGAGCAGGTGCCGGGCGTTCTCTCCGCCGAATTGCGCGGCTCGCGCGAGGAAGCTGTCGAGATCATTGTCGAGCCGATGCTGCTGAAGAGCTACGGCGTATCGCTCGATCAACTCATCTCGACGGTGAATGCCTCCAACAGCCTGATTGCCGCGGGGGCGCTCGAGGGCAATACCGGCCGCTTCGCGGTGAAGGTGCCGGGACTGATCGAGAAGCCGCAGGACGTGCTGAAGGTGCCGGTCGCGGCGACCTCCGGAGCCACCGTCACCGTCGGCGATGTCGCGCAGGTGCGCCCGACCTTCAAGGATGCGACGTCGGTGACCCGCGTCAACGGCCGCAGCGCCATGACCATCGAGGTGTCGAAACGCACCGGCGCCAATCTGATCGAGACCGTCGACGGCGTGAAGGCGCTGGTCGAGAAGATGAAGACGACCTGGCCGGAAGGCGTGCATGTCACCTTCACGCAGGACAAGTCGAAGACCATCCGCGAGATGCTGGCGGAACTGCAGAATGCGGTGGTGACGGCGGTTCTGCTGGTTGCGGTGATCATGCTGTTCGCGCTCGGCTTCCGCGCCTCCATGTTCATCGGCATCGCGATTCCGGCATCGTTCCTTGCCGGCGTGCTGGGCCTGCATCTCGCCGGCCTGACCGTGAACATCGTCGTGCTGTTCTCGCTCATTCTTGCGGTCGGCATGCTGGTGGACGATGCCATCATCGTCTCCGAATTCGCCGAGCGCCGCATGTCGGAGGGTATGCCGGCGAAGGAGGCCTATTCGCTGGCGGCCAAGCGCATGTCGGGACCGGTGATCGCGGCGACCGCAACCCGCGTTGCCGCGTTCTCGCCGCTCCTGTTCTGGCCGGGCGTGGTCGGCGAATTCATGAAATACATGCCGATCACCCTGATCGCGACGCTGTCGGCATCGCTGGTGGTGGCGCTGTTCTTCACGCCGACGCTGGGCGCACTGCTCGGCAGGGCGGCACCGGTCGCGCATGACGAACGTGCGTCCGACAACGGCCTTTATATGCGGACCGTGCGGCTGGCGCTGCGCCATCCGGGCATGACGCTCTCGCTGGCCGTGTTCCTGCTGGTGGCGGTGTCCGCTGCCTATGGCAAGTTCGGCCGCGGCGTCGAGTTCTTTCCGAGCGTGGAGCCCGATTACGGCCAGGTGATCATCCACGCGCGCGGCAATATCTCGCTCGATGAAAAGAATCGTCTTGTCGGAGATGTCGAGAAATACGTTCTCGACACGCCGGGGCTAAAGACGGTTTATACCCGCGTCGGGGAGCAGCCGCGTGGCTCCAGTGAAATCACCGAAGACACGATCGGTGTGATCCAGTTTGAATTCGGCGACTGGAAGACGCGGGATACCGCCCACAAGATCATGGACGGAATCCGCGACAAGACCGCCGAGATTCCCGGCATTCTGGTGGAGGTGACGGCGCCGCGTGCCGGTCCGCCGACCGGCAAGCCGATCCAGGTGCAGATCGGCGCGCTCGATCCGGAAGTGCTGCCGGACGTCGCCAAGAAAGTCGCCGGCATCCTGACGCAAAACCCGCATGTGCGCGATCTCGACGACGGTCTGCCGCTGCCCGGCATCGACTGGAAAATCGATGTCGACAAGGCGGAGGCTGCCAAATACGGCGCCGGTCCCAACACGGTGGGGACTGCGGTACAGCTTGTCACCAATGGCGTGAAGGTCACCGAATATCGGCCCTCCGACAGCGACAAGGCGGTCGACATTCTGGTGCGCTTCCCCAATGACCGGCGCAGCCTCGATCAGATCGACGAATTGCGCGTGCAGACTCCCTCCGGTCAGGTTCCGATCGGCAATTTCGTGCAGCGGGTGCCGGCGCAGCGCGTCGGCTATATCAACCGCGTTGCCGGCAACCGCGTGATGACGGTGTCGGCGAACGTTGCCGAAGGCGTGCAGACCGCAAGGGTGCAGCAGGAGATCGCCGCCGAATTGAACAAGACCGATCTCGGCAGCGGCGTCGTCTGGAAGCTAAAGGGCGAGGACGAGGAACGCGAGAAGGCGTCGGCGTTCCTGGTGGGAGCGTTCGGCACTGCGATCTTCCTGATCTTCGCGATCCTGCTGGCGCAGTTCAATCGGCTGACCTCGGTCGGTCTCGTGCTCACCGCGGTCATCCTCTCGACCATCGGCGTGCTGCTCGGCCTGCTCATCATGGGGCAGCCCTTCGGCGTGGTGATGACCGGCATCGGCGTCATCGCCAATGCCGGCGTGATCGTGAACAACAACATCGTGCTGATCGATACCTATGATCGGCTGCGGCGCGAAGGCGTGGCGGCCTATGAGGCGATTCTGGAAACCTGCCGCGAGCGTGCGCGGCCGGTGGTGCTGACGGCGGTGACCGCGATTCTCGGCGTCCTGCCAATCGCCTTCGGCGTCAATCTCGACTTCCTGATGCGGGAGATGAATATCGGCGCGCCGTCGACGCAATGGTGGGTCAGCCTGTCGACCGCCATCGTGTTCGGTCTCGGCTTTGCAACCGTCCTGACGCTGATCGTGACGCCGGCGGCGCTGATGGGCATCGCTATTCTGGCCGAAAAGCGCGGCGTGTGGATGGCGAAGATGCGGGCGCGATTGAAACGCCGAGCCGCGCAGCCTAGCGCGACGTAACTCTCGGCTGTCGTGCCCCGCGAAAGCGGGGCATCCAGTAATCACGGCGATTATTGTGTTTACTGGATCGCCCGCTTTCGCGGGAGATGACAATTGAAGGGCTAGAGCGTCGCCTCGATCTCTTTCCGCAACTCCGCCGTCACCTCCGGCATCACGCCGTAAAAGGCGCGGAAGGCGGGGCGCGCCTGATGCAGCAGCATGCCCAGCCCGTCGACGATGGTGTTGCCGCGCGCTTTCGCGGCCGCCAGCAGCGGCGTGATCAGCGGATTGTAGACGATGTCGCTGACCAGCGCGCCTTGCGGCAACGCATCGAGCGCGATGTCGAGCGGCGGCTGGCCGACCATGCCCTGACTGGTGGTGTTGACCAGCAAGGCGACGCCGTCGAGCGCTTCGCTGCGCCTGTCCCACGACAGGGCGCGCACCTGCGGCCCCGCCGCGGCTGCCAGTTCCTCCGCGCGCGCCAGCGTGCGGTTGAGCAGGCGGATCTCCGTCGCGCCTTCGGCAATCAGCGTCACCACGATCGCGCGCGCCGCCCCGCCGGCACCGAGCACGACGACCGGGCCGCTATCCGCTGTCCAGTCCTTGCGCGTTTCGCGCAGGCTTTCGACAAAGCCGAAACCGTCGGTGTTGAGTCCGGACAGCCTTCCATCCTGCTCGACGACGACCGTATTCACCGCGCCGATGCGTGCCGCCAGCGGATCGACATGATCGACGCGTTTCAGCACGTCAACCTTGTGCGGGATGGTGACGTTGCAGCCCGCGAAGCCGAGCGCCGGCAAGCCTTTCAGCGCATCGGCCAGACGCTCCGGCGCGACCGGCAGCGGCACATAGGCGCCGGCAATGCCGTAATGCGCAAGCCAATGGCCGTGCAGTTTCGGCGAGCGCGAATGCGCCACCGGCCAACCGATGACTCCGGCCAACTTGAAATGATGCGTCTCGTTCATGCAGTGTGTTTCTGGTGAATGTTTGAACCGGACGACACCGGTTCTCTCAAGTTTGCTAGTGTCCTTCGAATCCGAATGCGCTCCTGAGATTGCTGCGGGATCGGCGCATTTCGGATTCGGGACACTAGCGCCCAACAGCTTTCGATTATGTGAAAAGCCGGATCAAAGGAAGATGGGAATGACGTCGAAGATACAAATCCGCATGGGTGGCTATGGTCCGGCCACCACCTGTTTCAGCAAGGCGCTGAAATTCATCGGCGACCGCCTGGAGGCCGAATTCGGCGCCGATATCGACGTCAAGTATGTCTGGAACATCATGGATTTCGGCTACCGGTCGGAAGACATCCTGTGGCTGGTCGAAAGCGGCATTCTCAGCCTCGGCTATCAGTCCTCGAGCTATCTGACCGATCGGGTGCCGGAGCTCGGGCTTGCCGATTTGCCGTTCCTGTTTTCCGACAAGGACAAGGCGCGCGCCGCCATCGACGGTGAGATGGGCGCGTATTTCGTGAAGAAGATCGAAGAGCGTGTCGGCTACCGCATCCTCGGCTGGTTCGAAAACGGTTTCCGGCATGTCTCCAACAAGGTGAAGCCCATTCGTACGCCCGCCGACATGGCCGGCATGACCATCCGCGTGCTGCCGAGCAAGGTGCAGGCGCGCACCTTCGAATTGCTCGGCGCGCAGCCGCTGCGTTGGGATCTCACCGATGCGCTGCAGGCGATCGTCGCCGGCACCATCGATGCGCAGGAAAACCCGCTTGCCAACACGGTCACTTACGGCGCGCACAAGTATCACCGCTTCCACACGCTGACGAACCACTTCTACGTCTCGCGTCCGATCTTCCTGCACCGTGCGTCCTATGAGGCGTGGCCGGCACCGCTGCAACGCGCGATGCAGCAGGCGGTGAAGGACGCGGTCGTGTTTCAGCGCGAGCTGGCGATTGCGGAAGAAGAGGAGGCGCTGGCGGCCATCCGGGCGCAGGGATGTGAGGTTGTCGAACTGACGCCCGAAGAGCACGCGCAATTCGTCGCCGCGGTGAAGCCGTTGCTGGCGGAGGTGCAGGATCAGTATCCGGCGGAGGCGCTCAAACTCGTATCTCGTTGAATAAAAATAGGAATCTGAATCACACCACACAATCGACCATTTATAAACTTTCAGAATATGAAAATGTGATTTACAATGTCGAAAAACGCTTGACTCAATGGCCTGATCGATTTCTCCTGTCGTCCATAAGAACGCGGGAGGAAATGCCGTGGCCGAAACAGTCGTTGCCAGCAATGAACCGATTGTGCTCGCCGCCAAGCCGGATGCTCTGAAGCCGGCCGCGCGCAACAGCATCCAGTCGGTGGATCGCGCCCTGGGGCTTCTCGAAGCTCTGGCGGAAGCGGGCGGCGAAGCCGCGCTGACCGAACTGTCCCGCCGCACCCAGCTCAATGTGTCGACCTGCCATCATCTGCTGTCGACGCTGGTGAACTGGGGTTATGTCGCCAAGGTGCCCGGCCGGCGCTCCTATGCGCTCGGCGCGCGCGTGCTGTATCTGGGTCAGGCCTGCCTGCGTCAGGTCGATCTGCCGCGCCGCGCGGAGCACCACATCGACCGCATCAATGCGGTGACCGGCGAGACCGTGCATCTCGCTGTCCTGCAGAGCGACAATATCGTCACCCTGATGAAGCGCGACGCGCGTCATGCCGTGCGCGTCGAAACCGGCGCGCTCGGCCGCTCCGATGCGCCGCATGCGACCGCCACCGGCAAGGCCATGCTGGCCTGGCTGACCGAGGATCACATCCGCCGCATCCTCTCCGGTCTGGAGATGCGGCGCTTCACCGACAGGACGATCACGGATTTCAGCGCCTTTATCGAGGAACTGCGTCAGGTGCGCCGCAACGGCTATGCGATGGACCGCGAGGAATTCCAGCCGGGCGTCATCTGCATCGGCTCGGCGATCCGCGATCACGCCGGCGCGGTGGTCGGCGCGATCAGCGCGTCGATGCCCGCCATGCGCGCTTCCGATGAACACGTGGCGCTGGTGCGCAACGAAATCATGACGGCGACCGCGGCGCTGAGCGCGGAGCTCGGCGAACCCGGCTCGCAAGCGCAGGTCTCGTCGCTGAAGCCAAAGGCGATCGCCAGCTAGCTCTCTAATCAACGAATACCCGAACAGGAGGAAATGAGAATGTACGCCCCGGCCGGAGTGAAGACGAGCAAGGATTTTCCAGTCCCGGATATGATGAAGGCCTGGGTTCTCGGAGATCCCGGCGAGCTGAAGCTCATCGACAAGAAGGTGCCGGTGCCGAGCCGTGCGGAGGTGCTGGTGCGCATCGACGCCGTCGCGATCTGCGCGACCGACCTCGAGATCATCTATCACGGTCCCCCCGCGCTGATCGAAGGCGGTCTGCCGTACAACAAGAATTTCACCCCGGGCCATGAATATATGGGCACGGTGGTCGCAACCGGACCGGGCGTCGACGAATACAAGATCGGCCAGCGCGTGACGGTGGAAATCCACGCCGGCTGCGGTCAGTGCAAGCGCTGCCGCGAGGGCATGTATACGTCCTGCCACAACTACGGCATGAATTACGGTGAGCTGAACAAGGGCCACCGCGCCAACGGCTTCACGACCGACGGCGGTTTCTGCGAATATCAGGTCAACCACATCAACACGCTGGTCGCGATCCCCGACGACATGACCGACGAGGAAGCGACGCTCGTCGTCACCGCCGGCACCGCGATGTACGGCCTGACCGAGCTCGGCGGCCTGGTCGCCGGCGAGAGCGTGGTCGTGACTGGCCCCGGTCCGATCGGCCTGCTCGGGGTTGCCGTCGCGAAGGCGCTGGGTGCACATCCGGTGATCCTCACCGGCACGCGCGACAACCGTTTGCAGATCGGCAAGGAGCTCGGCGCCGATTATGTGGTCAATATCCGCAAGGAGCCGGATGTCGTCGAAGCCGTGAAGAAGCTGAATGGCGGCAAGGGCGTCGACTATGTGGTCGAATGCTCGGCAGCGCCGAACGGCTTCAACGACGCGATCAAGATGGTCAATCGCGGCGGCAAGGTCTGTCTCGCTGCCTTCCCGCATGAGGATGCGCCGGTCGATATCGCGCATATCGTTCGCAATAACATCTACGTTTACGGCATTCGCGGCGAAGGCAAGACCGCGACGCACCGCGCCGAGGCGTTCATGAAGCAGAAGCGCTTCGACGCCACCAAGATCCA
>JAEWCJ010000421.1 GCA_023390695.1 Pseudomonadota bacterium
ATCCCGACAAGCGCTTCCTGAAGCTCGGCGAGCCGAGGGATATCTGACAGCCGTCAGGTTTTCCGTTTCCTGTCGGCATAGGGATTGGCCTTTTCGCGCAGGAACAGCCGGATCGGCGTGCCCGGCAGATCGAATGTCTCGCGCAGGCCGTTCACGAGATAGCGTGTGTAGGAGTCCGGTACCGCGTCGGCGCGCGTGCAGAAGACCACGAAACTGGGCGGTCGCGTCTTCGCCTGGGTGATGTAATTCAGCCGCAAGCGGCGCCCGGATACCGCGGGCGGAGGATTGGCCGACGTCGTCTCCTCGAACCAGCGATTGAGCGCCGAGGTGGGAATGCGCCTGTTCCAGACACCATAGGCGTCGACCACCGCCTGCATCAGGCGATCAAGCCCCTCGCCGGTCAGCCCCGACACCGCGACCACCGGCACACCCTTCAACTGCGGCAGCCAATGATCGGCTTCGGCGCGCAGCTTGCTGAAGGCGTGACGGCCGGTGTCCTTCAGATCCCACTTGTTCATGCCGATGACGATCGCACGGCCTTCGCGCTCGACCAGATCGGCGATGCGCAGATCCTGCTCCTCGAAATCCTTGTCGCAATCCATCAAGAGCACCACCACATCGGCAAAGCGGATGGCGTTCAGCGCGTCGGCGACCGACAGCTTCTCGAGCTTTTCCTCGATGCGCGATTTACGCCGCATGCCGGCGGTGTCGTAGATCTTGAACCTGCGGCCTTGCCAGTCGAGATCGACCGAGATCGCGTCGCGCGTGATGCCGGCCTCAGGCCCGGTCAGCAGCCGCTCCTCTCCGATGAGGCGGTTCACCAATGTGGACTTGCCGGCATTCGGCCGCCCGACCACCGCGACGCGAATGGGCCGCGTCTCGTCCTGGGCTGCATCCTCATCGTCCTGCGCCGCCCGGTCGGTATGTTCCGGCAGCGCCTCACGCAGGGCATCATAGAGATCGGACATGCCCTCGCCGTGTTCGGCGGAGATGGTCACCGGCTCGCCGAAGCCAAGCGCATAGGCTTCCAGCGCACCCGCCGCACCACCCCGGCCTTCGCTCTTGTTGGCGACAAGGATCGACGGCTTTCCGGATTTGCGGATCAGATCCGCGAATACACGATCGGCCGGCAACAGACCGGCGCGCGCATCGACCAGAAAGAAGATCGCATCGGCATCGCCAATGGCGACCTTGGTCTGCTCGACCATGCGGCCCGCGAGCGACGATGCGGCCGCCTCCTCCAGTCCCGGCGTATCGAACACCGTGAAGGAGAGGTCGCCGAGCCGCGCTTCGCCTTCGCGGCGATCGCGCGTCACGCCGGGCATGTCGTCGACCAGCGCCACCCGCCCGCCGCCCAGCCGGTTGAACAGCGTCGATTTGCCGACATTGGGCCGGCCGATGATTGCTACGGTGAAACTCATGCGGCCCGAGACCTGGCAGCGGAAGGCCTGAACCGGCTTGCCGCGAAGGATGAAACGATATCAGCGCGAAAAGGTACCGGGTGCCGGGGCCGAGGGCCATGGCGAAGCCTGCGGCTGCGCCGATTGTGGCGCCGGCCACGGCGAGGCCTGCTGCGGCTGTGGCTGCACCGGCTCGTCCTGTGCCTCTTCCGGGGGCGGCGCCGGCCGCCGCACCGTGCGCTGCACGCGCGGCTTCGGCTTGGGCTTCGGCTCCTCCGCCACCTGCTTCTGCGACGGCTGCTGCTGGCCCTGGATATCCGCCGGCATGCCCGGCTGGCCCTGGGCCTGCTGATTGCCGCGCACCAGTTCCGGCGGCACACCCTGGGTGACGCCCGGCACGCCCTCGGGGAACAGCAGCTTGCGTTCGCCCGGCAGCGGCTTTTTCGAATCCGGAATCATGTCCGCGAGATTCTCACAGGCCCCGAGCGCGAAGCCGGCCGCGGCCAGAAAGACCGCGGTCGCGAGACGATGGACAATCCGGTCACGGCGCATCGAATTATCCCTTGGCTTCGCTGGTCAGCGCCAGCAGCGCTTCCATGCGCTGACGCATGCCGACCGGGCTTTCAGCGTCGTTGACGATCAGATCGGACCAGCGCCGAGCCTCGGCCTGGTTGCCGGCGCGCCAGGCCGACAAGGCCAGCAATTCGCGGGCCGAATGGCGGAAGGTGCGCTGCGGGCCGGTCAGCGGCTCCAGCCGCCGCGTCATGTCGTCGAACGAGGCGGTATCCACCAGGATGAAGCCGGCGCGCACGCCCGCAAGATCCTGGAAATTCCGGCCAGCCGCTCCGTCCGCCGCCACCGCATCGAAAATCGTCACCGCCGTCTTCGGGTCGCTCTGGGCGAGCGCCGCCGCCTGCCGCAGGCTCGCCATGGTGCGGTACGCCGCAGTCCCGGCACTTTCCGCGATCTTGGCGAAAGCCGCCTCAGCCTCGGCCTGATTGCCGGCATCGGCCAGGGCGAGCGCCGCCTCGAATTGCGTGCTGGCTTCCGCCGCCTTCTGCAACTGCCAGTATTCGTAGCCGCGCCAGCCGCCGATCCCGGCCACGATCAGAACCGCAAGAGCAAGCAGATAGGGTCCGAAGCGCCCCCACAGCTTCTTCAGCCGTTCGCGCCGGATGTCTTCATCGATTTCGTGAAAAATATCAGCCAATGTCGGTCCCCGGCAGAATGTGGTGGAACGGCCCTCCCCCAGGACAGGGCCAGACAGCAAGGTCAGGTCAGGGTCGTGGAATGGCGGGTAAAATAGCCGTGTGGCGCGGGCAAGGCAAAGCCTGATCCCGTCAGCGTTAACAGCCGGCGCTCAGGGCTTTTTCGCCTTCATTCCATAAACATGTTCGGCCCCGGGGAAGGCGCGCGACCGCACCTCGTCGGCATAACCCCGGATCGCCGCCTCGATGCCCGGTCCGAGATCCCCATAGCGCTTGACGAATTTCGGCACCCGCGGCGACAGCCCGAGCATATCCTCCAGCACCAGCACCTGCCCGTCACAGGCCGGACTCGCTCCGATCCCGATGGTCGGGATCGGAATCTGGCCGGTAATTTTCCGCGCCAGCGGCTCGGCCACCGCCTCGACGACCACCGAAAAGGCGCCCGCCTCGCTCACCGCCTTGGCGTCATTCTCGATCGCCGCCCAGTCGGCCTCGTCCCGGCCCTGCGCCCGGAACGAGCCGATGGTGTTGATGGATTGCGGCGTCAGCCCGATATGCGCCATCACCGGCACGCCGCGCTCCACGAGGAAGCGGATCTTCTCCGCCATGCGCGCACCGCCTTCCATCTTGATGGCGCCGCACGTCGTTTCCTTCATCACCCGCGCCGCCGAGGCAAAGGCCTGCTCCTTCGACGCCTCGTAGGAGCCGAACGGCATATCGACCACCACCAGCGCGCGCTGCGAGCCGCGCATCACGGCATGGCCCTGCAGGATCATCATGTCGAGCGTGACCGGCACCGTCGTTTCGAGGCCGTGCATCACCATGCCGAGCGAGTCGCCGACGAGGATGATGTCGCAGTACTTGTCGGCAAGCCGCGCGGTGTGCGCGTGGTACGACGTCAGCATGACAATGGGCTCGCCGCCCTTGCGCGCGCGGATATCCGGCGCGGTGAAGCGCTTGATCTGTTCCTGAACCGACACGTTGGTCTCCCGGGCAGTTGACGCGGTAACGCTCTATCTCGAGAACACCGGCACGCCGATGAGATAGGGA
>JAEWCJ010000464.1 GCA_023390695.1 Pseudomonadota bacterium
GTCGCCGGCATGCTGCATGCGGTGTATCTCTTGCTGTTCGTCATGTTCGCGATGCCGCTGGTGGCCTATATCCCGCTCGCGGCTTTGGCCGGGGTGCTGGTCGTGGTCGCCTGGTCGATGGCGGACAAGACCGAGTTCGCGCTGCTGCTGCGCAACTCGCGCGCCGACGCGCTGGTGCTGCTCGCCACCTTCCTGCTGACGATCTTCGTCGACCTGCTCACCGGCATCGGCGTCGGCGTGGTGCTCGGCTCGTTCCTGTTCCTGCACCGCATGGCCGAAAGCGTCGAGGTGGAAGGCGATCCGAAACTGGTGCGCGACGACGTCGCCGACAGCGCCAACGGTGCGCCGGCCTATGAAGGCCATGTCCCGCGTGACGTCATGGTCTACCGCATCAGCGGCGCGTTCTTCTTCGGCGCCACCGCGCGCGTCAATCTCGTTCTCGATCGCGTGGTCAGGCCGCCGCGCGTCTTCATCCTGGATTTTTCCGAGGTGCCGTTCATCGACATCACCGCGGCGGCGGCGCTGGAGCGTTTCGTGCATCGCCTGCACAAGGCCGGCACCAAGGTGTATTTCGCCGGCGTGCGCCCGCATGTGCGGCGCTCGTTCAAGCTGCCGGGCCTGCGCGGACGCGCCGTGCATTATGTGGCGAGCGTGGAACGGGCGCTGAAGGCGGCGCAACACTGAATCGAAATCCGTATCCCCGCGCAGGCATGCACCCGCGCGCGGATGCCAGCACGCCGATATGATTTGCCCGCGCGCGAAGCGACATGGTGGCAAGCGATATGATTTGCGCCGGACCAATGGACATGATCTGATTTCGCCTGAACAGACCATGCTTTGTTTCCTGCCGCCGGAGGAACGTCATGCCCGTTCGCAGTTCGCGCAGGCGTCATTCGATCACGCGCCGCACGCTGCTGAAACGCACCGCCGCCTTCGCAGCCTTCGCCGCAACACCCGCCATCGCGCAGAGCGGCACCTGGCCCGACCGCCCCGTGCGCATCATCGTTCCTTATCCGGCCGGCGGTTCGACCGACGTGTTGTTCCGCATCTATGCGGAGCGGATACAGGCCAGGCTCGGACAGCCCTTCGTCATCGAGAACCGCCCCGGCGCGGGCGGCAATACCGGCATCGATGCCGTCGCGAAGAGCACGCCGGACGGTTACACGCTCGGGGCCGCAACGATCGGCCATTTCGCCATCAACCAGTTTCTCTACGACAGGATGCCGTTCGATCCGGAACGCGACATCGTCCCGGTTGCACTCACCTATGAATTGCCGAATGTCGCGCTGGTGCCGAGCCGGCATGTCCCCGCGAAGACCATGCAGGACTTCATCGCCTGGGCGAAGGCGCGCGACCGCATCACCTATGGCAGTCCGGGCGTCGGCACCTCGCCGCATTTGTCCGGCGCCCTGTTAGCCGCCCGCACGGGCGTGACCGCCGTGCATGTGCCGTTCCGCGGCGCCGCGCAGACGATTCCCGCGATGCTGTCGGGCGACGTGAACTTCGCCATCGACAATCTCGCGTCCTATATCTCGCTGATCCAGAGCGGACAGATGCGCGCGCTCGCCGTCACGTCGTCGGAGCGCTGGCCGACATTGCCGGATATGCCGACCATGGCGGAAGCAGGCCTGAAGGATTTTGTCGTCACCTCATGGGCCGCCGTGGTTGTGCCGAAGGGCACGCCGCGCAACATTATCGACAAGCTCTCCGCCGCGTTCAGGGACGTGGCGGCAGATCCCGCGATGACGCCGCGCTTCCTCACCGCGGGCGCCAAGCTTCTGTCGAGCGCGCCGGAAGAAACCAAAGCCTTCGCCGACAAGGAACGAGCGACGTGGAAGGAGATCGTCGCGATTGCGGGCGTGAAGGCGCAGTAATTGTCCAGCAAACCTAGCCCGGCAAGATTGTCATGAGCCTCGCTTGGAATACTAGAGAACTAATTCAGAGCGAGTGCTCATCTGGCGCTTCAATAGAATATCACTTCTTAAGTAACAGACAGTTGTTTGATAGCTGCATTCTAACAGCTGACGTCAATCATTCGAGCGCTGGGACTTTTGCCGTCTTTGGTGATGGCCGCTGGTACACGGTAAGCGTGGTGACACGACCTGTGTATGCGCTTCCCCAAGAATTGTGTTTGTCATTTATGTGCGCGCGCAGAACCATATCCTTGGGAAGCGCGACGTCCTCAGGACCTCCGGTCGACGAGGTAGCTCTTGAGTATGGTGCGCTGCTGTCGCTTCTGGCGCGAGAACCACTTGTACCCTTGGGAGTCCGAAGACAGGACGGAGTTGCGCTGCGGTTCGAAGAAAGTTCTGGACGCATCCATCGCGCAGATTCGTCAAGCACCAAACCGCGCGCGGGCATCAATTCAAAGGCACTCAATGCAATGATACTCGGACTGGCGAATGCAGACGAGAGCGATGCGAAAGCCGTCATGGCGGCAGTGAAACTCTATCATGTGGGATTATCGTTAGGCCCATTCGATATATCCTCAGCGTATTTCTCACTCATCTCAGCAATCGAATGTCTTTCAGGACATTACTATCGCAAAAGGCAATTCCAGTTTGATGACGCAGGTAAGTTTCAGGCGCTAGGCCGGTCTCTGACCAAGCTCGAACCATTCAACGTCCCTGCGCAAATAATCGACGACATCAAGCTGACTGCAGTTAAAGGAGAGCATTTTGTCTCGAAGAAATTTCGGGATTTCATAGAAGAATTTCTTCCAGCGTCTTTTTGGCTGAAAGACGATCTCTACCCGCCGATAAGCCTACCAAACATTACCCTCGACAAACTCCAGATGTTTTTGAAGGAAGCCTACGCGGCTCGCTCGAACTTTACCCACGAAGGAACGCCGTTTCCAAGCTATGTACAAATGGGTCTGTCTCATTCGGTTCCGGTGGACGCTCTCATGCAAGCCCTAGAACTCGCCCAAGCCAGAAAATTTGTCCCTCCATTTACATGGTTCGAGCGTCTAACGCACTTGGTGATTCTGGAGTTCTTGACCAAGGTGATTGCTCCCGCTTTAGACACGGAACGCCAAAATCGGGACGGTAGAAAGCGTTCGATAATGGCCGCTATCGCAAAATTATCTGACGCCGCGCAAAATAGCTTGAAACGCTTAGCTGATTGGACGCTGCAATTTGATGGCATGGCGCTGATTGGTCCG
Source organism: Pseudomonadota bacterium (assembly GCA_023390695.1). The sequence continues at coordinate 3,164 of JAEWCJ010000464.1, forward strand.
CACGCAAATGATTCGGAGTGGGCGACTGATCCGTCTGTCGTCAGTGATCTGCACGATTCGGGCCTGATCGGCCGCGATATCGCTAGCGGAACTTCGTGGATCAAAGATCGATTGGTAGGCGAAGCAATTGGTGAGCACTTTTATGGATTAGAGCAAAATCCTTTCCGCGACTGCAAAATCCTCGCTCCAGAAGCGCCTACCTGACCGCATCTTTCGCCATTACAAAAAACTCTGCGGGTCGATATCGACCTCGATCTTCAGCGTGCCGCGCGTTTTCGGCGCGTGGCTGAGCCAGCCGCGCATATAGCCCGACAGATCGAACGCCTTCGGCGACTTCACCAGGATGCGCTGGCGATGCCGGCCGCGCACCACCGCGAGCGGCGCTTCCGCCGGCCCCAGGACACGCACAACTTCATCGAGCGGCGCGCAGGCCGCGATCTTGCGCGCGAAACTTTCCGTCTCGTGCTTGTCGCCGCCCGACACGACGATCGCGGCCAGCCGGCCGAAGGGCGGATATTGCACGCGCTCGCGCTGCTCGATCTCGGTGTCGTAAAACGCCTTGCGGTCGGCGACGATCAGCGCCCGCATCACCGGATGTTCCGGCTGATGCGTCTGCAGATAGCCGACGCCCTGCCCGGCTTCGCGGCCGGCGCGGCCCACCACCTGATGCAGCAACTGGAAACTGCGCTCGGCCGCGCGCGGATCGCCGTTGGCCAGCCCGAGATCGGCGTCGATGATGCCGACCAGATTGAGCTTGGGAAAGTGCAGCCCCTTCGCCACGAGCTGCGTTCCGATGATGATGTCGAAGCGGCCCTCGGCGACCTCGTCGAGCTCCTGCCGCAGCCGCTCCACCGACTCCACCAGATCGCTCGAGAGAATGATGGTGCGCGCCTCGGGAAACAGCGTCGCCACCTCTTCCTGCAGGCGCTCGACGCCCGGCCCGATCGGCGCAAACGAATCCTTCGCCTCGCATTTCGGGCAGACCGGCGGCAGCGGCTTGGAGAAGCCGCAATGATGACAGACCAGCCGCCGCTTGAACCGGTGATCGACCAGCCAGGCGTCGCAATTCGGACAATCCAGCCGGTGTCCGCAGGAGCGGCATAACGTCAGCGGCGCATAACCGCGCCGGTTCAGGAACAGCAGCGACTGCTCGCCGCGCTCCATCGCGATCTTCACCGC
>JAEWCJ010000077.1 GCA_023390695.1 Pseudomonadota bacterium
CGGCAGCGCTGTGATGGCGGGCGACAAGAACGTCGGTACCATGGGCTCGTCGGCCGGCAGTCTGGGATTGGCGATGCTGCGCGTCGATCGCGTTGCCGATGCGCTGGCCGCGGGGGTGCCGCTACTGGCCGGCGGCATTCCGTTCCGGCTGCGTCCATCCGCTTTCGTGCGTTTTGCGCTGCCGGGCACAAGCAAGGCCGAATCATGAGCGCGCTGCTGCATCCCGACGGCAAACATCGCTGCCCCTGGCCGAAGGAAGATCCGCTCTACGTCGCCTATCACGACGAGGAATGGGGCGTGCCGGAATATGACGACCGCGCCTTGTTCGAGAAGCTGATCCTCGACGGCTTCCAGGCCGGATTGTCGTGGATCACAATCCTGCGCAAGCGTGACAATTTCCGCAAAGCCTTCGACGGCTTCGATCCGCAAAAGATCGCGCGCTATACGCCGCGCAAGGTCGAGAAGCTGATGCAGGATGCCGGCATCGTGCGCAATCGCGCCAAGATCGAGGGAACCATCGTCTCCGCTCGCGCCTGGCTCGACATCATGGAGAAGGACGACGGCTTTTCGGGCCTGCTTTGGGGCTTCCTCGACGGCAAGCCGCAAGTCAACGAATTCAAGACGCTGAAGAGCGTGCCGGCGGAAACGCCGGCGTCGAAGGCGATGTCGAAGGAACTCGCCCGCCGCGGCTTCAAATTCTGCGGACCGACCATCGTTTACGCCTTCATGCAGGCGACCGGGATGGTCAATGATCACCTCATAAGCTGTCACCGGCACGAGGCCTGCCGCAAGCTGGCCGCGAAGCGCTGACCATGCCGAAGAAAGCCGTGCCCAAGACCGTGCGCCGTACGGCGCCGAAGACCGACAAAGCCAAGCCGCGCGCCTGGCAGCGCATGCTCTCAGGCCGCCGCCTCGATCTGCTCGATCCCTCTCCGCTGGACATCGAGATCGAGGACATCGCGCATGGTCTCGCCCGCGTCGCCCGCTGGAACGGACAAACCAAGGGCGCGCATATCTTTTCGGTGGCGCAGCATATCCTGCTGGTCGACGTGATGGCCCGCGCGCGGGCGCCGCGTCTCGACGACAGGATCCGCCTTGCGATCTTCCTGCACGACGCCGCCGAATATGTGATCGGCGACATGATCTCGCCGTTCAAGGCGGTAATCGGTGATTCCTACAAGGCGACTGAAAGCCGTCTTCTGTCCGCCATTCATCTGCGCTTCGGACTGCCGCCAGAACTGCCGGCCGAGACCGAACGGGTGGTCAAGGACGCCGACCGCGCGGCTGCCTATCTGGAAGCGACGCGCCTCGCCGGTTTCGAGGACAAGGAAGCGCAGAAATTTTTCGGCAAGCCGCCCAGAATCACGGCTGTCACAGAACGCGATTATCTGACGCCCTGGCCGGCCGGCATTGCGGAAAAGCGGTATCTGGAGCGCTTCTCAAAGCTTCTGGGCTGACGCTTCCGCTCGGCCCCGGCGCGGCCTATATGTAGCGCCGAAAGCTGAAGGACCGCGATGATTCACGTCTGCTCGCTCGCACGTCTGCACGAAACCGTCGAAGACACCCGTGCCCGCCATGTGGTCACCCTGATCAAGGACGTGTCGCTGGTGCGCCGGCCGGGCAGCATTACGGCGGAAAACCATCTCCTGCTCGACATGGACGACATCGTCGCCGAAATGGACGGCTATGTGCCGCCGAGCCAGACGCATGTCGAAAACCTGATCGACTTCGTTACGCGCTGGGACCGCACCGCGCCGATCGTCGTGCATTGCTATGCCGGGATCAGCCGCTCGACCGCCGGCGCCTTCATCACCGCCTGCGCGCTCAATCCCAACCGCGACGAGATGACGATTGCGCGCCGTATCCGCGATTCCTCGCCGACCGCCATTCCGAACATGCGGCTGGTGACGCTGGCCGACGCGATCCTGGGCCGGCAGGGCCGCATGGTGAAGGCGGTGCAGGCCATCGGCCCCGGCCTCTCCGCCTATGAAGGCGTGCCGTTCCGGCTCGATCTCGAGTGACGCGATGGATGCCGCGCGGACGCCGATCGAAATCGGACTGACGACCGCGATTGTCGCGCTGCGCGGCGAGGAACCTCTGGTCCTCGTCTCCGGCGACGTCGGCAACAAGGATACACCAGCCGGATTGCCGTCTGGTCCATTCGACCCGATCTCGCATCGCACGTTTGAGATCGGCCTGCGTGCGTGGGTCACCGCGCAGACAGCCTTGTCCGTCGGCTATGTTGAGCAGCTCTACACATTCGGCGATCGCGGGCGTCATGCGCGCGTCAGCGACACCGGACCGCATGTCGTGTCGATCGGCTATCTCGCCCTCACCCGCATGCCGGAAGACGTGTCCGCTCTGCGCGCCGCCGGCGCGAGTTTCCAGCCCTGGTATCGTTTCTTCCCGGGGGAGGATTGGAGCGACGGGCGTCCGGCCATCATCGACGAAGTCATGCTGCCGCGGCTGGAGCAATGGGTCAAAAGCGGCGATGCCGATGCGGCGCGGCTGCGCAGCCGCAGGGAGCGCTTGCAGCTCGGCTTCGGCACCGGCGGCGTGCCCTGGGACGAAGAGAAAGTGCTCGAGCGCTACGAGCTGCTCTACGAAGCCGGCCTGATCGAGGAAGCGCGGCGCGACGGGCGGGTCGACAATGTGCCGGTGACGCTCGGCGAGTCCATGCGCTTCGACCATCGCCGGATTCTCGCCACCTCGATCGCGCGCCTGCGCGCCAAGCTGAAATATCGCCCCGTCGTATTCGAACTGATGCCGAGCGAATTCACGCTGACGGAGTTACAGCGGACCGTGGAAGCGATTTCCGGACGGCATCTGCACAAGCAGAATTTCCGGCGGCTGGTGGAGAGCACCGCGCTGGTCGAACCCACCGGCGACACCACCTCCGCGACCGGCGGACGGCCGGCGGCATTATTCCGTTTCCGCCGCGAAGTCATTCAGGAACGGCACGCGCCTGGACTGAGGCTGGGCGTGCGGACCTGATAGCCTGGGACATCGGTTCGTTCTGTGATGGACTGAGCGTCCCGACGGCGATGCGGGATGGCATCTGCCGCAACCCGCCGATCACCGGCGCGATCCATGTGCACGCCACGCCGGCGTGCACGATTTTTCCATCGCAGGAGTAAGCCGGTTAGCGGCCCGGCTGCGCGGCTGCCGCCTGATACGGCTTTGCCACTGCATTCGCGAATTCGGCGCGTCCGCCCCGGCGCTTGAATTCACAGGCGGCGAAATTCATGCCCGAAATCGAGCCGCGGAAGCTCTCATTGCTGGTTTTCTGCAGGTTGAAGCAAGGCTCGAACGGCAGGCCCTTGACGGAGGCGCAGACCGCCTCGCCCTTCACGCGCAGGGTATTGGCC
>JAEWCJ010000126.1 GCA_023390695.1 Pseudomonadota bacterium
CCTAGAGTCTTTCACCGTTTCCACGAAACGGTGAAAGACTCTAGCGCGGCGTCGCTTCGCCGCCTTCGACCATGATGGTCTCCACTTCGCCCGCACCGCCGCGGCGGAAAGCGGCCGCCTCCTTGTATTCATCGGAGGTGAAGCAGGCGACGCCCTGCTCGAAGCTCGGAAATTCGATCACCACGAAGCGGTGAAACTTGTCCGGCCCCTCCATGATCTGGAACTTGCCGCCCCGCGCCAGCACCTTGCCGCCGTATTTGGCGATGATCTCCGGCACGCGGTCCGTGTATTTCTTGTATTCGACCGGGTCGTTGATCTTCGAGCGGGCAACCCAATAGGCAGGCATCGCAAATCTCCGGCTTGATGGTGGCAGGCGCGGCGTCCTTATTTCGCTGCCGTCGCGCGTTTCGAGGTGTGGATACGGTCGTAGTAGATGTCCGGCGTCAGGCCGAGCAGTTCGAACCTGCACAGATAGCCCATCAGGAACGCATTCACGCCCATATCATAAAGCCTGCCGATGTCGGCCGACAACAGAGCCTTGCGCTCCTCGTCGGTGAGATCGTAGCCGGCGATGGCGGCGGCCGGATCGCTCTTCATCTGCGCGCGAAAGCCGTGATCGCGCAGGGTTTCACGGAACAGATAATTGAGGGCATAGACCGACATGAATCAGTTCCCCTTCCAGGCGCCGTAAGCGTGACCATGCGCCATTTCCGGCGCGATGAAATCCGCCACCTTGTTGTCAAGCGTGCCCAGCATGGCGATGAGGTTGAGCAATTCGCCGCCGGCGCTGCCCGCCGCCTGCATGCGCTCCTCCGTGGCCTCCTCGATCAGCTTGTCGACCTCGCCGTTTTGCAGATAGCTGCAGACCTGCGTCACCCATTCCGGTGCCGGCACGCCGTCCGAAGTGCCGCGTTTGATTTTCGGGCCCCACACCTCGAGCGAGATACTGCCGGTGCCGATGATGGCGACGCGCAGCGGCTCCTTCCACGATTCGATCGCCTTGCGGACTTCCTGGCCGAGCTGGAAGCAGCGGGCCGCCTTGGGCAGGGGCGGAATGTGGCCGCTGATGAACACGGGAATGACCGGCGTCCGGAAATCCGGCGTCAGGAAATACAGCGGCACCGCCACCGAATGATCGACGGTGAATTCCTGCACCAGCGACAGATCGAAGCCCGCATCGACACCGTGACGGCGGATATGCGCGGCAAGGCCGGCATGCGAGGGGATATCGTAGACCTTCATGCCGCCGCGCGGCTCGTCGGTCGGTCCCTTGAACTGATCGGCGACGCCGACAGCGAAAATCGGCAGGTTGTCGAAAAAGAAGGTGTTGAGATGGTCGGTGTCGAAAATGACGAGCAGGTCCGGCCGTGCAGCATCAAAACGTTTCTTGACCTCGGCGAAAAGCTGCGCGGTCTGGCAATTCTGCCCCTCCGTCTCCACCCGCCAGGGGAAGAAGGGAGTATGCGGTACCGCGAATGCGCCAACAATTTGTGCCATACATGACCCTCTGAAAAATCTGGCCGACACATATTCAGTCTGCGCCGATGCAGTCAATATGAACGCAGTCAGGCGCACATCCGGAGGATCCATGCCGCGCAAACTGATCGACATCTCGGTCCCGCTGGAAAACACGACTTTCGCGGATCCGCCCGGTTACGGGCCGACCATCGAATATCTCGACCACCGGCAGACGGCATCCGACGTGGTCAAGTTCTTTCCCGGCATGCGAGAGAGCGACCTTCCGGACGGCGAAGGCTGGGGATTCGAATGGATCAGACTGTCGACGCACTGCACAACGCATCTCGATGCGCCATGGCATTTCGCCTCCACCATGGACGGCGGCAAGCGCGCCATCACCATCGACGAAGTGCCGCTGGAATGGTGTTTCAATCCCGGTGTGAAGCTCGATTTCCGGCATTTTCCGGATGGATATGTTGCAACCGCCGCGGACGTGGAAACCGAGCTGAAACGCATCGGCCATGAACTTTCACCATTTGAAATCGTGGTTGTGAACACAGCCGCAGGCGAAGCCTATGGCCAGCCGGACTATGTCTCGCGGGGCTGCGGCATGGGGCGCGAGGCGACGCTTTATCTGCTGCAGCGCGGCGTGCGTGTGACCGGAACGGACGGGTGGAGCTGGGATGCGCCCTTCGTGCACACCAAGGAGAAGTATGCCGCCACCGGAGACAAGAGTCTGATCTGGGAGGGTCACAAGGCCGGCCGCGAGATCGGCTATTGCCACATCGAAAAACTGCACAATCTCGAATTGCTGCCGCCGAGCGGCTTCATGATCAGCTGTTTCCCGGTGAAGGTGCGCGGCGGCTCTGCCGGCTGGACGCGTGCGGTTGCAATCCTCGATTGACGCTCGACGCTTCCGCCCTGAGCGGTTAGGCTTTCCCCATAAATAAGGGCCGACACACGCATGGCGGCCCTGTCAAGGGAGCAGCTCATGGACCGCCGTCAATTCGTCGCGGGTTCTGCCGCGACCGTTGCAGCACTTTCCACATCGCCATCCTTCGCACAGGACGCTTACCCGTCACGTCCCGTCACCCTGATCAATCCGTTTCCGCCGGGAGGCGCCGCAGACGTTGTTGCGCGTCCGCTGGTGTCCGTTCTCGACACCATCGTCAAGCAGCCGACCGTCATCGAAACGAAAGCGGGTGCCGCCGGCGCGGTCGGCGCGCAATTCGCCGCCAATGCGAGGCCCGACGGCTACACATTGCTCATGCACATCGTGTCGATTTCCGGCTTTGCCGAAGTCGACAAATTGTTCGGACGGCAACCCAAATTCACCCGCGACTCGTTCATTCCGATTGCCCGCTTCATCGCCGATCCGATGGTGCTCGTGGTCAACGACCAGCAGCCTTACAAGACGCTCAAGGAACTCACGGACGACGGCAGCAAAAACCCCGACAAGCTGATTTTCAGCTCATCAGGACTTTACGGCGCGCTGCATCTGCCCGCCGCCCTGTTCATGAAAGCCGCGGGCATCAAGATGCGGCATCTGCCGACCAATGGCGGCGGCCCGGCGCTGACCGCGATCCTCGGCAACAACGCACAGGTTCTCGTCTCCTCCATCGCCGCCGCCAATGCCCAGATGAAGGCCGGGAAATTGCGGCCGCTCGCCTGTTTCGGCGACAAGCGCGCGCCGGCGCTTCCAGAGGTGCCGACGATGAAGGAACTCGGCTACGACATCGAGTTCTATCTGTGGGTCGGCATGTTTGCGCCGAAGGGCACGCCGGACAGCGTCGTCGCCTTCTGGCGGGATGCCGCAAAGAAAGCCGCCGCCACGGAGCAATTCATCGCCGCCATGAAGAATCTGGGCCAGGACGTCGCCTATCAGGACCAGCCGGAATTCAAGGCGTTCTGGGACGCCGACGCCAAGCGCGTCGAAGCGGCCGTGCAGTCGATCGGCAAGGTCGAGGGCTAGGCCGATGCCGGGGCCGACAAACACGCCCTCGGCATTGAAATCTCTGCGAGCCGATCACGTCGCCGGGGGCGCGTTCATCGCCCTCGGCGTCCTGGTATTCATCATCGGCTGGGACCTGCCGTTCGGACGCATCTCCGCGCCCGGCGCCGGCATGCTGCCCAAGCTGATGGCTGGACTGGTGATCGCATTCGGCGCGGCGATCGTCGCCATGGGGACCGCCAGCGAAAAGCTGGAGCGGCTGCCCTGGAGCGACTGGCATCACGCCGCACTGGTGACCGGGATCACCGCGATTGCGGTATCGCTCTACACGACGCTCGGATTTCTTCTCACGATGTCGCTGCTCGTGTTCGCGCTGCTGACCGTCGTGGAGCGCAAGCACGTCGTCGCCGCCCTCGCCTATGCCTGCGGCCTCACCCTCTTCGCCTATTGGCTGTTTGGCGTGATGCTGAAATCGCCGCTCGAACGCGGATTATTGTGGTTCTGACCCTGCAATGGAAATCCTCGACAGCCTCTTCCTCGGATTCTCGGTCGCGCTGCGGCCGGATGTCATGTTCTACGCCTTTATCGGCTGCCTCGTCGGCACGCTGGTCGGCATGCTGCCGGGCATCGGGCCGCTGGCCGGTGTGAGCATCCTGCTGCCGCTGACCTTCGGTCTCGATCCCACCAAGGCGATCGTGATGCTGGCCGGCATCTATTACGGCTCGCAATATGGCGGCTCGACGACCTCGATCCTGCTGCGCATTCCCGGCGAAGCCGCCTCGGTGATGACCTGCATCGACGGCAACGCCATGGCCAAGAAGGGCCGCGCCGGCGCCGCGCTCTGCATCGCCGCGGTCGGATCCTTCATCGCCGGCACTTTCGGCGTCGTCATGCTGACCTTGATCGCGCCGCCGCTCGCCACCTTCGCGCTGCGTTTCGGGCCGCCGGAATACACCGCGCTGCTGGTGCTGGGCCTGATCTTCCTCGCCTATATGTCCACCTCGTCACTGCCACGTACCTTGCTGATGGCCGCATTCGGCCTCCTCCTCGGCACCATCGGCATCGACGTGATGACCGGGCATTTCCGCTTCAGCTTCGATATTCCCGAACTCGGCGACGGCATCGGCATCGTGCCGGTGGCGGTCGGCCTGTTCGGACTCGGCGAAATCCTCTCGACGCCGAGCCGCAATGTCAGCGCCAATGTCACCAGCCCGAAGCTGCGCGAATTGCTGCCGACGCGCGAGGAATGGCGGCAATCGCGCTGGCCGATCGCCCGCGGCTCGGTGCTCGGCTTCTTCATCGGCATCATTCCGGGGTCGGCGCATATCATTTCGAGTTTCCTATGCGCTGGAGCGGAGAATCTCGAAACATCCGGAGGAATTCGGCAAGGGCGCGGTCGCGGGCGTGGCGGGGCCGGAATCGGCGAACAATTCCGCCTCGACCGGCGCCTTCGTGCCGATGCTGGCGCTCGGCATTCCGACCGGCCCGGTAATCGCCGTGCTGATGGCGGCGCTGCTGATCCACGGCATTCCGCCGGGGCCGACTCTGGTCAACGATCACCCCAACCTGTTCTGGGGCTTCGTCGCCTCGATGTATGTCGGCAACCTGATGCTGCTGGCGCTCAACCTGCCGCTGGTCGGCGTGTTCGTGAGCGTGCTGCGCATCCCCTATGCCTATCTCTACCCGATGATCATCATGTTCTGCATCATCGGCGTCTATGAGGTGAACCGCTCGATCGTGGACGTCTGGATCATGCTGATCATGGGCGTGGTCGGATACGGCCTGAAGAAATTCAATTTCGATCCGGCGCCGCTGGTTCTTGGCCTCGTGATCGCGCCGATCTTCGAAATGAGCCTGCGGCAATCGCTGATCATGTCGGGCGGAAGCTGGCAGATCTTCCTGCAGCGGCCGATCGCGCTGGTCCTGCTAGGCACCTGCGCGATCCTGCTGGCGCTCGCGATCTATGGCGCCGTGATGGCGCGGCGCGACTGGCGGGCCAGGCTCGCGGAGGCCGAAGCCGGCGAGTGAGGAAGCGGATCGCGCCCGGCCGCTCCTTCGCATCCACGCTTCGGTTTTCAAACAGCCGGACGCGGACAAGCGTCATCGCCCGTATTGTTGAAAGGCGCCGGGATCGCCTTCAGTCTCTTTATCCCCTCGTCGGAATAGAGAGGGGGGACGGCGCGCCGAAAGACGCAGGCCAGTCCTGATAGTCGCTGCGTTGCGCGAACAACGCAGCCGCCTCTCGGCGCACCGTCG
>JAEWCJ010000204.1 GCA_023390695.1 Pseudomonadota bacterium
CTCCATGCATATCCGTAATGGCCTCATTGATGCCATTGGCAACACCCCGCTGATCAAGCTCGAACACGCCTCCGCGGCCACCGGCTGCACCATTCTCGGCAAGGCCGAGTTCATGAATCCCGGCCAGTCGGTGAAGGACCGCGCCGGCAAGCAGATGATCCTGGAGGCGCAGGCGCGCGGCGATCTCAAGCCGGGCGGACTGGTCGTGGAGAGCACCGCCGGCAATACCGGCATCGGCCTCGCCCTCGTCGCCAACGCACTGGGCTACCGCACTCTGATCGTCATTCCCGACACCCAAAGTCAGGAAAAGAAGGACATGCTGCGGCTCTGCGGCGCCGAGCTGGTGGAAGTCCCCGCGGTCGCCTACAGCGACCCGAACAATTACCAGCACGTCGGACGCCGCCTGGCCGACCGGTTGCGCCAGACCGAACCCAACGGCGTCATCTTCGCCGACCAGTGGAACAATCTGGACAACCGCAAGGCGCATTATGTGTCGACCGGCCCGGAAATCTGGGAACAGACCGACGGCAAGGTCGACGGCTTCATTTGCTCCATCGGCACCGGCGGCACCATCGCCGGCGTCTCCAGCTTTCTGCGCGAGAAGAAGCAGGACATCGTCATCGGCGTCGCCGATCCCCGCGGGGCGGCAATGTACAATCTGTTCGCACACGGCAAGGTGGAAGCCACCGAAGGCGGATCCATCACCGAGGGCATCGGCCTCGGCCGCGTCACGCCCATCATCGAGGACATCCAGGTCGACAATGCCTATCTGATCCCCGACGAAGAAGCCGTGCCGATCATCTTCGACCTTCTGGAGCACGAGGGCCTCTGCCTCGGCGGCTCATCGGGCATCAACATTGCCGGCGCCATGCGGCTTGCGAAGGACCTCGGCAAGGGCAAGACGATCGTGACGGTGCTGTGCGACTACGGCACCCGTTATCAGTCGAAACTGTTCAACCCGGACTTCCTGCGTTCCAAGAACCTGCCGGTGCCGGCCTGGCTTGAGCGCAAAACCGAAATCCAACCGCCCTTCGTATAAGACGTCCAAGAGGCCGCAATGCCCAATTCCGATCCGTCGCTCCCGAGCAAATGGCTGGTCTCCACGCAATGGCTGGAAGATCATCTCGATGCGCCCGACATCGTCGTCGTGGACGGCTCCTATTATCTCTCCACCATGCGACGCGACGGCCATCAGGAATATCTGGCAGCGCACATTCCGGGAGCGGTGTTTTTCGACATCAACAAGATTGCGGACACCTCGAGCAAGCTGCCGCACATGATTCCCTCGCCCGAGGTCTTTTCGTCGGCGATGCGGAATCTCGGGATCGGCGACGGCCAGACCATCGTGGTCTATGACGGACTCGGCCTGTTCTCCGCGCCGCGGGTCTGGTGGACGTTCCGCATCTTCGGCGTGCGTGAGGTCTATATCCTGGATGGCGGATTCCCGAAGTGGAAAGCCGAAGGCCGGAAGATCGAACTCGGCGAAACGCGCCGCACGCCCCGCCATTTCACCTCGCGCTTCAACGCCGGCGCCGTGGCCAATGCCAGCGATATCCAGCGCGTGCTTGCGGACAAAAGCGCGCAAGTGGTCGATGCGCGCTCTGCCGAGCGCTTCGCTGGCACGGCGCCCGAGCCGCGCCCGGGCCTGCCCTCCGGTCACATGCCGGGCGCCCTCAACGTGCCGCATAGCGACATCGTCGAGGACGGCCGGCTGGTCGATGCCGAGCGGATCCGGCAGGCGTTCCTCAAGGGCGGCGTCGATCTCGACAAACCCGTCGTCACCTCCTGCGGATCCGGCGTCAGCGCCGCGATTTTGACCCTCGCGCTGGAAGCGATCGGGAAGGAACCGAAATCGCTGTATGACGGCTCCTGGACCGAATGGGCCGGCCGCGGCGATCTGCCGATCGAACCCAAGCCATAGGCCGCGTGATGGCGAAATCCTCTCGCCCGGTTGCACTGGTGACGGGAGCCGCCCAGGGCATCGGTCACGCGATCACGCTGCATCTGCTGGCCGAGGGCTGGGCCGTCGCCGCCGTCGATCTGCCCCGGAGCGGATTGTCGCGCCGCCTTCCTCCGCGCAATGGCGAAGCGCTGGCCATCGAAGCCGACGTGGCGGACGCCGCCGCCGTCAATGACGCGGTGGCACAGACGCTGACGGCCTTCGGGCGTCTCGACGGCATCGTGTCCAACGCCGGCATCATGAAACGAAAGCCGCTGCGCTCGCTGACGCTCGATGAATGGCATCGCGTGCTGAACGTCAATTTGACCGCCGCCTTCGTACTGGCGCGCGCTGCCGAGAAGCCGCTGCGCAAGGCCAAGGGCGCATTGGTGACGATCGCATCGACGCGCGCATTGATGTCGGAACCCAATACCGAATCCTATTCGGCCTCCAAAGGCGGGCTGCTCGCCCTCACCCACGCGCTGTCCGTGAGCCTTGCACCCGACGTGCGCGTGAACTGCATCAGTCCCGGCTGGATCGAAACCGGCGACTATTCGAAACTCCGCAAGAAAGACCACGCGCAGCATCCGGCGGGCCGCGTCGGCAAGCCGGAGGATGTCGCCCGGATGGCGGCCTTCCTGCTGAACAGGGAGCAATCGGGGTTTGTGACCGGCGCGAATTTCGTCGTCGACGGCGGCATGACCCGCAAGATGATCTACGAAGAATAAGCGAAAGATTCAGATGACCGGGCAATCTCAGGAACCGCATGTCGAGGGATTCTATCACGAACCGACGGGCAGCATCGCCTATCTCGTGACCGATCCCGCCGCTGATCATGCGGTCATCATCGACCCGGTGCTCGATTACGACGAAAAGGCCGGGCGCATCGGCACGGCATCCGCCGATGCGATGCTGCGCGCGGTGCGTGACCGCAAGCTGACAATCGACTGGATTCTCGACACGCATCCGCATGCCGATCATCTGTCGGCGGCCGCCTATCTGAAGGACAAGCTGGGTGCGCTCACCGGCATCGGCGCGAAGGTCGTCGAGGTGCAGACGCTCTGGAAGGCCATCTATAACGAGCCGGATTTTCCGGTGGACGGCGGCTCCTGGGATCGCCTGTTCGCCGACGGCGAGACGTTCGCCGTGGGCACGCTCCCCGGCCGCGTCATCCATTCCCCCGGCCACACGCTTGCCTCCATCACCTATGTCATCGGTGACGCCGCGTTCGTTCACGACACGCTGTTCCAGCCCGATTTCGGCTCGGCCCGCGCCGACTTTCCGGGCGGCAATGCCGGCATCCTGTATGACTCGATCCAGCGCATCCTCGCCTTGCCGGAGGAAACCCGGCTCTTCACCGGCCACGACTACAAGCCGAACGGCCGCGAGGCGTGCTGGGAATCCACGGTCGCGGAACAGAAGCGCAGCAACGTCCACCTGACCGAATATCCGACGCGCGACAGCTACATCGCCATGCGCGAAGCGCGCGACAAGAGCCTGCCGATGCCGGCGCTGATCCTCCACGCCCTGCAGGTCAATCTGCGCGGCGGCCGCCTGCCCGCGCCGGAGAGCAACGGGCACAGCTATCTGAGGATTCCGATCGGGATGATCTGAGCGCGCTCAGGATTCGCTCAGTGCAGGATCTGGCTGAGGAACAGCTTGGTCCGCTCGTGCTGCGGATTGGCGAAGAACTCAGCGGGGGTGTTGATCTCGACGATCTGCCCCTCGTCCATGAACACCACGCGATCGGCGACCTGGCGGGCGAAGCCCATTTCGTGGGTCACGACCAGCATGGTCATGCCGTCCTCCGCCAGTTGCACCATGGTGTCCAGCACCTCCTTGACCATTTCCGGATCGAGCGCCGAGGTCGGCTCATCGAACAGCATGAGCTTCGGCCCCATGCACAGCGCCCGCGCGATGGCGACGCGCTGCTGCTGGCCGCCCGACAACTGGCCCGGATATTTCTGCGCTTGCTCCGGAATTTTCACGCGCCGGAGGAAGTGCATCGCGGTCTCCTCCGCCACCTCCTTCGGCGTCTGCCGCACCCAGATCGGCGCCAGCGTCAGGTTCTCCATGACGGTCAGGTGCGGAAACAGGTTGAAATGCTGGAACACCATGCCGACGTCGCGCCGCACCTTGTCGATGCGCCGCAGATCGCCGGTCAGTTGCACGCCGTCCACCATGATGCTGCCGCGCTGGTGCTCCTCTAGCGCATTGATGCAGCGGATCATGGTCGACTTGCCGGAGCCGGACGGCCCGCAGATCACGATGCGCTCGCCGCGGCTGACCTTCAGGTTGATGTCGCGCAGTACATGGAAATCACCGTACCATTTGTGCACGCCGGTCATCTCGACCGCCGCAGGCTGGGCGCCGTTCTCCGGTGCCGGCTTCCGATCCGTCGATTTCGGCTGATTCATCATCTGCCCCGTGCACCCTGCTTGCGCCGGTAATCGGTGGCAAGCCGCCGTTCCATATCATACGCGTAACGCGACATCAGATAGCAGAACACGAAATAGACGATGGCCGCGAAGATATAGCCGGTCGTGCTGGTCACCGGCGTCGCCCATTTCGGATCGACGCGGGCGGTTTCGATCGTGCGCAGGAAATCGAAAATGCCGACGATGAAGACCAGCGT
>JAEWCJ010000222.1 GCA_023390695.1 Pseudomonadota bacterium
GTGAATGGCGCGCGAGGAGCGATGCGAATCGGAACCGCCGCGCAGGATGGCGGCGTTGCCCGCCTTCAGGCAGAGCGCGCCGGCATCTGCGGTGACATTCGGGCGGCTTTCATAGATGACGCCGATGACGCCGAGCGGGGTGCGCACGCGTTCGATGGTCATGCCGTTCGGGCGCCGCCAGCTTTTCAGCACCACGCCGACCGGATCGGCCACGCTGCGGATCACGTCAAGCCCGTCGGCCATGGCGAGGACGCGGTTCTCGTTGAGTTCGAGGCGGTCGAGGAAGGAGCCGCTGATGCCGGCCGCCTTGGCGTCGGCAACGTCCTCGCGATTGGCGGCCAGGATCTCCGCCTTGGCGACGCGCAAGGCATGCGCCTGCGCCTTCAACGCCGCGTTCTTCTGCGCTTCGGTCGCCAGCGCCAGCTTGCGCGCGGCCGCCCGCGCGGCTTGGCCGATCTCGCGCATCAGGGCGTCGAGTTCGTCGGGGGAGGTGATGGTTTTCAGCGGCGCGGTCATGGGCGAACGGTCAATATCAGGAGGAACAGTTTACGGTGGGGCTTCTAGCATGCCGGATCGGCGGGGGCGAGTAACACCCGAATTCTGGCCTTCCCGGGACCGTTAACCGAATGCCGTGCCGAAAGCCTGATCGAGGCCGGGAGTTCGAGGCCAAAGAGGCGCAGCGCGATAGCAAGTATCAACCAAATTGATGTAAGCATCTCGGAATGAAATATCTCGCGCTGCCCATTGCCGGCCTGACGGGACTTGCAATGACATTGACCGGAGCCGCTTCGGCGCAGACGCCTCATCCTGCCTTTGTCGATATCACCACGCTCATTCCCGATGCCGTCATCGACATGCGCTATCTCGGAACGAACAATTTTGTCGGCGCCAGGATCGATGGTTACGAAAAGCCGGTCTGCTATCTCACGCGGCCGGCGGCGGAGGCGCTGCGCCATGTGCAGCGCGATCTCGCGCCGCGGGGATTGGGATTGAAGGTGTTCGACTGCTACCGGCCGGCGCGGGCGGTTGCGCATTTCATCCGCTGGGCGAAGGCGCTCGGCGATACGAGGATGAAGGCGCAATTCTATCCGGAAGAGGACAAGCGATATCTGTTCAGCCGCGGCTATCTCGCCTCGCGCTCCGGGCATTCGCGCGGTTCGACCGTCGATCTCACGCTGGTGACGCTTGCCGACAAACGGGAGCTCGATATGGGCACGCCGTTCGACTTCTTCTCGGTGCGGTCATGGCCGGGCGACAGCAGCGTCGGCATGGAAGCGCAGCGCAACCGCAAAATTCTCAGCGATGCCATGCGCAAGCGCGGCTTTGTGCCGTACAGCAAGGAGTGGTGGCACTTCACACTGGCGCGCGAGCCGTTTCCCGACACCTATTTCGATTTCGTGGTGCGATAATCCGCGCTTGCTTCACGCCGCCGCGTCGCCGCGCCGGTCGGACGTTTCTGCCGGAAACACGACCATCGATTCGAACTCGTAGTCGCAGGACGTGCAGCGCCAGAGGTGACGCACCCGGCACGCGCTGAGATATTCCGACCATTCCGGGCTGAACAGGCTCTTGCCGCATTGCGCGCAAGGTATCGCCGCTCGCGTGTCTGCATAGACTGGAGATCGCACCCGCATCACATCCTCCCTTATCGCTGCCCGCTCGTTGCTCTATGCGGACATGCAATCTTGCCTGATGTGCGTAGGATCATACTGCCGCGAGAGTTTGTCGGGAGGATGACGGCGCGAAGGAAAAACCGTCTGCCGATATCCGGCAGACGGTTTCCTTCCAGTCGGTGCGGCAATCAAGTCGCGGCGAATGCGTGTCTCAGGGACCGATGACGCGCATTACGCGCCGCGTGCGCGGCTCGACGAAAATCACCCGGTTGCCTTGCAGGACATACCGGTATTCCCGCGCAGGAGCATAGGTAACCGCGTCGGGAACATCGTAGAGTTCGACGCCCTCGGGCACGACAGCGCCGATCGTCACGTCAAGCTCGCGGGCCGGGGCCATGCCGACGGTGCCGCGGCCCTGATAAATCGTGGTGTAGAGGCCGCGCTCCTGATCGGGGCTCAATTCCCAGACCGTGACCTGGGCCGATGCCGCACTGGCTGCGAACAGGGCAGCCATGCCGGCAATTCCGCTTAAGACAGTCTTGCGCATGGAACTCTCCTTCGCCGCCCCCGCGCCAGTGGGGTAAAGGTCCGGCAGGGAAGGAATGTTCCTTGAGATGGTTCTTGGAAAGCCTTGGAAAGGGCCGTCTAGGCGCCGCCCAATACCAGATCGTCCCGGTGCACGATCTCGGCGCGCCCTTCGAAGCCGAGGATGTTTTTCACGTCGGCGGTGGACAGCCCGATGACCTTTGCCGCGTCGTTGGCGTCATAAGCCACAAGGCCACGGCCAATTTCGGCGCCGTCAAGATCGCGGATGACGACCGCGTCTCCGCGATCAAACTCGCCGTTCACGCGCTTCACGCCGGCCGGCAACAGGCTCGCGCCGCGCCGCAAGGCCGCAACGGCGCCGGTATCGATATAGAGCGTGCCCTTGGGTTCGAGCGAACCGGCAATCCATTTCTTGCGCGAGGTGACGGGATTGGCCGGCGTGAGAAACCAGGTGCAGCGCCCGCCGTCGATGATCGCGCGCAGCGGATGCTCCGTCTTGCCGGAGGCGATCACCATATGCGTGCCGGCGGAGGTGGCGATCTTGCCGGCCTCGATCTTGGTCAGCATGCCGCCGCGCGACAATTCCGACCCCGAGCTGCCGGCCACCGCCTCGATCTGTGGCGTGATGCGCTCGACGACGGGAATGAGATTGACGTTGCGGCCTTCGCCGGGCGGCGCATCGTAGAGTCCGTCGATGTCGGAGAGCAGCACCAGACAATCGGCGCTCATCATGGTGGCGACGCGCGCACCGAGACGGTCATTGTCGCCATAGCGGATTTCGGTGGTGGCGACGGTGTCGTTCTCGTTGATCACCGGCACACTGCGCCATTCCAGCAATTTGTCGATGGTCTCGCGCGCATTGAGATAGCGGCGGCGCTCTTCGGTGTCGCCGAGGGTGACCAGGATCTGTCCTGCGGTGATGCCGTGGCGGCCGAGCATTTCCGCCCAGATGCGGGCGAGCGCGATCTGGCCGACGGCGGCGGCGGCCTGCGATTCCTCCAGCTTCAGCGGACCGCGCGGCAGCTTCAGGACCGAGCGGCCGAGCGCGATGGCGCCGGACGACACCACCAGCACGTCGCGCTTGTCCTTGTGCAGGCTCGCAATGTCCTCGCACAACGCGGCGAGCCAGCTCTCGCGCAGCTTGCCGGCGGCGGCATCGACGAGCAGCTAAGAGCCGACCTTGACGACGATGCGGCGGAAATCGGTGAGGGCGGGTGTGGGACGGGACATGTCGGCGTTACGAGGGTTGTGCTGCGGCGTGTCTAGCACGGGGCTTTCGATTTCGTCTTGGCCCCGTCGAGGCCTGGATCCCCGGCGGGCCAGCGCGGCGGCTTAGGGCTGCCAGGTCTGTGTTTCGGCTTTCGGCTCGTCGCCGCTTGTCCGGCGCGCGTCGTCGATGACGTCGAGCAGCGCCCGCAGGGCTTCCGGAATGCCCTGCCGGGAATGTGCCGACAAGACCAGCGGAGTCTTTCGCGACGCCTTCTTCAGGCGCTTGATCTGCTCCCTGATCTGCTCGTCGGTCGCCGCATCGGCTTTTGACAGGGCGACGATTTCCGGCTTGTCGGTCAGCCCCTGGCCATAGGCCTCGAGCTCGCCGCGCACGATCTTGTAGGCGGCCCCGGCGTCTTCGCTGGTCGCGTCGACCAGATGCAACAGGACGCGGCAACGTTCGACATGCCCGAGAAAGCGGTCGCCGAGACCGGTGCCCTCATGCGCGCCCTCGATCAGCCCCGGAATATCGGCGAGGACGAATTCGCGGCCATCCGCGCCGACGACGCCGAGCTGCGGATGCAGGGTGGTGAACGGATAATCGGCGATCTTCGGCTTGGCGGCGCTGACCGCGGCGAGGAAGGTGGATTTGCCGGCATTCGGCAAGCCGACAAGGCCGGCATCGGCGATCAGCTTCAGCCGCAGGCGGATGGTGCGCTCCTCGCCGTGCTGGCCGGGATTGGCATGGCGCGGCGCACGGTTGGTCGATGACTTGAAATGCGCGTTGCCGAAGCCGCCATTGCCGCCGCGCGCCAGCACCACGCTGTCGCCGAGCTTGTCGAGATCGGCGAGCAGCGTCTCGCCGTCTTCTTCGTAGATCTGGGTTCCGACCGGCACCTTCATGACGATGTCGGCGCCGTTGGCGCCATGGCGGTCCTTGCCCATGCCGTTGCCGCCGCGCTTGGCCTTGAAGTGCTGCTGGTAGCGGTAGTCGATCAGGGTGTTCAGTCCCTCGACCGCTTGCGCGATGACGTCGCCGCCGCGGCCGCCGTCGCCGCCATTCGGTCCGCCGAATTCGATGAATTTTTCACGCCGGAACGACACGCAGCCGTTTCCGCCCGCGCCGGACTGAATATAGACCTTGGCTTCGTCGAGGAATTTCATGGCGCTTCTTGTAGACGGATTGCCGCCGGGAATAAATCGCCGCGAGGTCCGGGGCTCTGCTCGCCGCCGCCGGCGAATTGCAGGAGTTCGGCAATCCGCGCTGCTTTGAGGCCGGCCGGACGCCGTTGTGAGAGCAACAAAAAAGCCCGGCACGCGGTCGGGCTCGAGTTGAAGACTTGGTAAATAAGAATGCTTGCCGCTCACGGCCGGCGAGCAGGGCTCGCACGCGTGACCGGGTTGCAGCCGTTATTTCACTTTGAGGTTTTCAGCCGATTCTCTGCCGCGATTTGCAACGATCTCGTACTCGATCTGCTGGCCTTCATTCAGGCCGGTCAGACCCGCGCGCTGGACAGCCGAGATGTGCACGAACACATCCTTGCCGCCGCCCTGCGGCTGGATAAAGCCAAAGCCCTTGGTCGCGTTGAACCACTTCACAGTCCCAGTAGCCACTTGAGTCTCCAAGCTTCATTTAGACGTCCGCCGACAACGAGTGTCAGGCTGACATCTCGTAGAGGCTACCTGTGCATAACCCGAAAACGGCTTTTTTTCCAGCCGTCATCGTCACAATCGGGAGAGGTACGTCTGCCGGCGGTCTGCGGAGCAGACCGACCGGTAACGTTCAGGCGACCCTTTTCACGTCGCGCCAGCTCCGCAGTGACGTCCAAAGGCCGCGGTCGAGCCGGAAGCGGTCGATCGGCGCCGAGCTGGCCAAGGCGCGGATGCGGCAGAGGCCGACACCGGTCCACTGGAAACCGCATTTCTCCAGAATGCGCCGGGATGCCGGGTTGGTGACCCGGGCACCGGCCTGCAGCGCATCGTGGTCGCCTTCCGTGAAGGCGTAATCGATCAGCGCGCGCACGGCCTCGGTCGCGTAGCCCTGGCCCCAATGCTTGACGCCCAGCCAGTAGCCGATTTCCGGCGCGATCTCGTCGTGCATGGCAATGCCGCATGCGCCGACGATGGTCTCGTCATGGCGCGTGATCACAAAAGCGATCTCTCCGGCATCCAGCGATGAAATGAAATCCTCGGCATCGCTGCGCGTATAGGGATGCGGCAAGCGGCGCGTGTTCTCGGCAATACGTTTGTCGTTCGCGAGCGCCGCTACCTGTTTGGCGTCCTCGAGCCGCGGCGCACGCAAAATCAACCGCTCAGTCTCGAGGACGGGACTACTTCCTTCCCGGAAGCTCGGCGGGGTCAGTCCTAGGAAAGTCATGGCTTGGGCTCCTTGGTTAAAAAGACTTAAGGGGGAGCCGGTTCACCCGTCTCCCCCTCGAAGTCAGAGCCCATCAAGGGCCGCCGGGTTTGACATGGGAACCGGCGGACCTCGTTTTTTGAGATCGCCGTCTATTCGGCCGCTGCCTCCGTCATCGGTACAACCGATACGAATGTGCGGCCCTGGGCTTTAGTGTTGAACTGGACGCGTCCATCGACGAGCGCGAAAAGCGTGTGGTCCTTGCCCATGCCGACATTGCGGCCGGGATGCCACTTCGTGCCACGCTGACGACAAATGATGTTGCCGGCGATCACGGCTTCGCCGCCGAACGCCTTCACGCCAAGGCGGCGGCCCGCGGTGTCGCGGCCGTTACGGGAAGATCCGCCTGCTTTCTTGTGTGCCATCGCACCAAATCCTTTGTCTCGAACCCTGTAACCCGATTCCGCGAAGGAATCATCTCAATTCATGTGCCAGACCGGCCACGCCCGCGGGCGCTGGCCGGATTCCTCTGACACTGTGTTGCGATCGCCACGCTTCGTGGCGGCCGCCTCTACTCTTCCGCCTTCGGCTTCGCGGCGGTTTTGGCCTTGGAAGCCGGCTTTTTCGCGGCTGCCTTCTTCGGCGCCGCCTTGGCCTCGGCCGCCTCGCCTTCCGGCTTCTCAGCCTTCGCCTTCGGCGCCGGCTTGCCCTGGGCCTTCTTGGACGGGGCCTTGCCGTCGGTCAGGATCTCGCTGATCCGCACGACCGTATATTCCGGCCGGAAGCCGCGCTTGCGGCGCGAATTCTTGCGACGGCGCTTCTTGAACGCGATGATCTTGCGGCCGCGGCTCTGCTGCAGGATTTCGACGGCCACCGAGGCGCCCGTCACAGTCGGCGCGCCGAGCTGCGGATTGTCGCCGCCCAGCATCAGCACATTGCCGATCTGAACGATATCGCCCGGCTCGCCGGCAATGCGGCCGATCCGGACCGTTTCGTCTTCGGTGACCCGGTATTGCAGGCCGCCGGTCTTAATGACTGCGAACATCATTTTTCCCTTGTGTTCGTTTGTTCCGGTGCTCGGACGAGCCGGACCGGCTTTTTCCAGTCTCAATTGGGGTGTCCAGCGCTCGCGCCTCAAAGCACGAAAAGGGGCCCGCAAAGGCCCCGCTGTTGGGCGGGTTTATGACGCCGTGAGCCCCGGGAGTCAAGGAAATGGCGGCTGGCAGGCCGCCGGAGGGCCGGCGAGGGCATGCCGGAACGGCTTGGTCAGAACCTGCAGCGGCGGAGGCTCGCGCGACGCCGGGTGATGGTCTGGCTGCTGTACACTTCACGCCGGTCGCCGTCGGGCTTCAAAGGCGATCGCTGCCCGCGAGGCCGTCCCCCTGTTTGGAGTCACCGGTCGAAGTCACGGCCTGCGTTCAACACCCTGATCTGCAATCCCGCCTTGTTTGTGGAGCGCGGCTTGGCTAAGTAACCCCCGCCAAAGGCCGCACCGGCCTGCTTCGGCCCCATTGGAGAGGTGGCTGAGTGGTTGAAAGCACCGCACTCGAAATGCGGCATACGGGCAACCGTATCGGGGGTTCGAATCCCTCCCTCTCCGCCAGTTTCTGATCCGCAACCGCGCATATTCGCCTGAGGCGAAATCCCTGAAAATCGTGCGTCCGCCTGCATGCGCGCCGATGGTGAAGCGTTCGTCGTCCGGTGCCCGATTGCGGGTGGTGCCATGCGGCCGTCTTTGATGCAGTGCACAGCAATGCGTGCAACCATGTCCGGCTAAAACTCTTGGCATAACGCCGCACAGGCTCTATGAGGTCGCGCCCAGCGGCACCGGTCGCTATAGTCAGGCAGCTACCGACATTCAGCAGCAGCTACCTTCATCTTTTTTGTGACCGGCCCGGGCAGGGGGCCGGAGGCGTTTTCGGGAGGACATTCGTGCAGGAAACGGGCGTATGGAATAAATCCTTTGGTGCCGACAAATTCGGTCTGAAGGATCTGGCGGCGATTCACTGGAACCTGACTGAGGCGCCGCTTTACGAGCATGCGGCCGCGGCCGGCGAAGGCCATATCGTTGCGGGCGGCGCCTTCTGCGCCGAGACCGGCCATCACACCGGCCGTTCGCCCAAGGACAAGCACACGGTGGTCGACGACCTCACGCGCGACAGCGTCTGGTGGGACGGCAACCGCAAGCTCTCGAAAGAGCATTTCGAGAACCTGTACCAGGACTTCCTCGCGCACTGCAAAGGCAAGAAGCTGTTCGCGCAGGACCTCTATGGCGGCGCCGACAAGACCTATCGCATCAAGGTGCGCGTCTTCACAGAGCTTGCCTGGCATTCGCTGTTCATCCGCACGCTGCTCATCCGCCCCGAGCGCGCCGAGCTCGCCGGCTTCACGCCGGACATGACCATCATCGATCTGCCGTCCTTTGTGCCCGACGCGAAGCGTCACGGCGGCCGCGAAGGCTCCGATACGATGGTGGCGATCGACTTCACCCGCAAGATCGTGCTGATCTGCGGCTCGTCCTATGCCGGCGAGATGAAGAAGTCGGTGTTCACCACGCTGAATTTCTATCTGCCCGCGCAGAATGTCGTGCCGATGCATTGCTCGGCCAATGTCTCCAACGACGGCAAGGAGAGCGCGCTGTTCTTCGGCCTGTCCGGCACCGGCAAGACGACGCTGTCCGCCGATCCGAACCGCACGCTGATCGGCGATGACGAAACCGGCTGGGGTCCGGACGGCATCTTCAATTTCGAAGGCGGCTGCTACGCCAAGACGGTCGATCTCACCTAAGAGAAAGAGCCGCTGATCTGGGACGCGACCAACCGCTTCGGCGCGGTGCTCGAGAACGTCGTGTTCGATCCCGACACGCGCGTGCCGGATTACACCGACATCTCCAAGACCGAGAATACGCGTTCGGCCTATCCGCTCGACTTCATTCCGAACGCCTCGCGCAGTGGCTGCGCCGGTCATCCGAAGAACGTGATCTTCCTGACCGCCGACGCCTATGGCGTGATGCCGCCGATCGCGAAGCTGACGCCCGCGCAGGCGATGTATCACTTCCTCTCCGGCTATACCGCGAAGGTGGCCGGCACCGAGAAGGGTCTGGTCGGCGTGCAGCCGGAATTCTCGACCTGCTTCGGCGCGCCGTTCCTGCCGCGTCCGCCGGCCGAGTATGGCAACCTGTTCCGCAAGTACATCACCGAGCACAATGTCGATTGCTGGCTGGTGAATTCGGGCTGGACCGGCGGCAAGTATGGCGAGGGCCGCCGCATGCCGATCAAGGCGACGCGCGCATTGGTCACCGCCGCGCTTGACGGTTCGCTGAAGACCGCCTCGTTCCGCACCGACCCCTATTTCGGGTTCGCGGTGCCGACCTCGGTGCCCGGCATCGAACCGCATCTGCTCTATCCGATGAAGACCTGGAAGGATAAAGCGGCGTTCGACAAGACCGCGCGCGATCTCGTGAAGATGTTCCAGGACAACTTCGTGAAGTTCGAGGACAAGGTCGACGCCGATGTCCGCGCCGCAGCGCCGGAAGTGCGGCTGGCGGCGGAGTAACCCAAAGCGTCATCACCGGGCCGGCGCGCAGCGC
>JAEWCJ010000302.1 GCA_023390695.1 Pseudomonadota bacterium
GGATCAATGGCCGCGCGGTCGAGCGCGGTGTCATCGTCCTCGACCAGCCGTCGCAGAACTTCGTCTTCGAGAATGTCGGCGAAACGCCGGTGCTCTCCCTCAATCGCGGCTTCTCCGCGCCGATCAAGCTGACTGCCAGCCGCTCCGCCGCCGACCTTCAGTTGATGGCGGCGCGGGACAGCGACCCGTTCAATCGCTGGCAGGCTTTGCAGACGCTGGCGACACGTGGGCTCGTCCGCAATGTCGCTGCCTTGCGCACCGGTACGTCCCTGCAGGAGGATGAGGGACTGATCGATGCTCTGGCCGCGATCCTCGCCGACACCGCGCTGGAACCGGCCTTTATCGCACTCGCGCTGGCAGTGCCGAGCGAGGCCGATATTGCGCGCGAGATCGGCAAGGGCGTCGATCCCGATGCGATCTTCCGGGCCCGCTCGGCGTTGCGGGCGGCGATCGGACGCGGTCTGGCGCAGCAATTGGCGCAGACCTATGCCGCGATGACGGAGCGCGGGCCATTCCGGCCCGACGCCGCGAGCGCCGGGCGCCGGGCGCTGAGGAATATCGCGCTCGATCTCCTCGCAGCCGACGCCAATGCCGAGGGCATTGCCCGTGCCGTCTCCCAGTACGAGGCGGCCAACAACATGACCGACCGCATGGCGGCCTTGTCGACACTGGCCATGCACGACGTGCCGCAACGGCAGGCCGCGCTCGACGATTTCTACGGGCGCTATTCCGCCGACCCCCTGATCATCGACAAATGGCTTGCACTGCAGGCGGCCATTCCAGAGGCCCGCACGCTCGATCGCGTCAAGGCGCTGACCGCGCATCCCGCCTTCTCGATGAGCAACCCCAATCGTGTGCGCTCCCTGATCGGCGCCTTCGCGCAGGCCAATGCGACGCAGTTCAACCGCGCCGATGGCGCGGGCTATGACTTCGTGGCTGAGAGAATCCTCGAGCTCGACGGCAAGAATCCGCAAGTGGCTGCGCGCCTGATGACCGCTTTCCGGTCCTGGCGCGCGCTGGAGAGCGGTCGCCGCGACAAGGCCAAGGCGGCCCTGCAGCGCGTCGATACCGCCACCTCGCTCTCGGTCGATGTGAAGGATATCGTCAGCCGCGCGCTTGCTGACGGCTAAGCGATTCAAAAGACTCAACTCTTTACGGCGCGCGTCGCGAGAAAGCGGCGCGCGCTGTTGCTTGGGCCCGTTCATATCCTGCCGCGCAGTAATCGACTGTTAAGACTCTCGACAAACGAGCGCGCATCGATTCCAATCGAGATGTGATTCGGAGCGATGCGGCACATCTTTCCGGTCGGGGTGCGTAAGGGGATCAAACACCAACGGGGGCCAGGATGGCGCGCGTCGAGGCGGCGACCGCGTCTGTACGATCTGATTCCATCAAGGGCTTGGCGCAATCCATTGCCAAGCCCGCGTACAGACGCCTGCTGACGGCCGAACCGGCCTTGCGCCGCGCAGTCCCCGCGCTGATCATTGCCTTCCTGCTCACCATCGCAATCGGCGCTTTCGTGCAGGTGCTGGATCATCGCCGCCAGGCGATCGCCGATGCGAGCAAGGACATCGAGACCATCGCCGAGGTGCTCGCCGATCGGCTCGACCGCCCGCGCCGGGAAGACACGCCGCTCTGGCGCGCTGCGCAGCAGGTGCTCGATCAGGCCCGCACGGCCCGCACCACCGCCGCCGGACGCTACATTCTGGTCAGCAATCCGGAAGGTCTCGTCATCGCGGCAGCGCCAGCAGCCTCAGGTTATGTGGGCCGCAAATTGCTGGACGTCCTGGGCGAAGGCCAGCCGTTGACCGCACTCGGCGCCGATGCCGGGGTCATGGAAATCACCTTGACCGATGACGATCCCGCGCTCGCCACCGTACGGCAGCTCAACCTGCCCTACGGCCAGCTCGCGGTCTTCCAGCGCCGGTCGGACGTGCTGGCGTCGTGGCGTTCGGACACCACGCTGACGGTGACACTCTCGGCCACCACCGGCTTCGTTCTGCTCATCCTCGGTTTCGCCTTCCACTGGCAGGCGACCCGCGCCCGCGAAGCCGACATCATCTACGACACGGTGCGCAGCCGCATCGACACCGCGCTCAATCGCGGCCGCTGCGGCCTCTGGGACTGGGACCTCGCCCGCGGGCGCATCTTCTGGTCGCATTCGATGTTCGCGATTCTCGGCCTCGATCCGAAGGACGATCTCCTGCCCTTCTGGGAGGTGAATGCGCTGGTGCATCCGGACGATATCAATCTCTACGATCTCGCCGCCCAGCTCGCCGAGGCCAGGACCACCGCCATCGATCATGACTTCCGCATGCATCACGCCAGCGGCAAGTGGATCTGGATGCGCGCCCGTTGCGAACTGGTGCAGCAGCCCGGCGAGCCCGGCCTGCATCTGATCGGCATCGCGGTTGACGTCACCGAGCAGAAGGGCCTGGTCGAGAAGACCGTGGCCGCCGATATCCGGTTGCGCGACGCCATCGAGACCATCCGCGAAGCCTTTGTGCTGTGGGACGCCGAGAACCGCATGGTCCTGTGCAATTCGAATTTTCAGACCCTGCACAACCTGCCGGACGAGGCGGTCCTTGCGGGCACCCCTTACGAGGAGGTGGTGGCGGCGGGCTGCAAACACGTGGTCCGCACCAAGATCACCGGCGACGATCGGGAAACGCCTCGCGCCCGCACATTCGAGGCGCAGCTCGACGACGGCCGCTGGCTCTATATCAGCGAACGGCAGACCAAGGACGGCGGCTACGTTTCCGTGGGCACCGACATCACCGCGCTGAAACAGAACGAGCGTCAGCTTCTGACCAGCGAAAAGCGCCTGCTCGCCACCATCGAGGACCTGCGGCAGTCACAACAGCAATTGCAGGATCTGGCCGAGAAATACGCCAAGGAGAAGGACCGCGCCGAGGAAGCCAACCAGGCGAAGTCGAAATTCCTCGCCAATATGAGCCATGAACTGCGCACGCCGCTCAACGCCATCATCGGCTTTTCCGAGATCATGGAGAAAGGCATGTTCGGCGAACTGGGCGCGCCGAAATACAAGGAATATTGCCGCGACATCCATCAAAGCGGCCAATATCTCCTGGACGTGATCAACGATGTGCTCGACATGTCAAAGATCGAGGCCGGCCGCCTCAAGCTCGAGCCGCAGGACGTCGAGCTCGACCAGATTCTCGCCGACGCCATCCGCGTCGTATCCACCACCGGCGACGAGAAAGACCTGATGCTCAAGGCCCATATCGCGCCGGGCATCAGGCTCCGCGCTGACCGCCGTGCGCTGAAACAGGTTGCGCTCAATCTCCTGTCCAATGCGGTCAAGTTCACGCCGGACCGCGGACGCGTCACCGTGCGCGGCCGGTCCAAGAGCGGCTGCGTGCTGATTGCCATCAGCGATACGGGTATCGGCATCACGCGCGAAGCGCTGAAGAAGCTGGGCAAGCCGTTCGAGCAGGTGGAAAGCCAGTTGACCAAAACCTATCACGGCTCCGGACTCGGTCTTGCCATCGCCAAATCGCTCGTCGAATTGCACAACGGCGTCATGCGCATCCGCTCGACGCCGGGTGCCGGAACGATTGTCTTGGTGCGATTGCCGATCGAGGGGCCCGCGGTACCGCAGACGCAGTCAACGACCGTTCATTGAACGGGACTGACGCGACGCTCCGCTAATGCGGCTGCCTGAGAATACGCAGAAAGCTCCTTCGCACTTTTTCCTGCGTCTCGATCAGATAGGCATCCAGGGTCGGAAAATCGGGCACGTCAGCGGCGCGGGTCAGCAGCCGCAACAGCCCCGCTCCGGCCGTTTTCGGATCGAAAGGCCCCGACAGACAGAGCCGCAGGATCTGGCTCAGATCCTGATAAAGCTGCGCTGCCGGACGCAGTGCCTCTGCGTCTTCCGGTGCCAGCAATCCAAGGCGCCAAGCCTTTTCGAGACAGCGTACGGTTGAAGAATCCAGGATGTCCGGATGCGCCGCCGCATGCACGAGCTGCAGATATTGCGCGATGAATTCCACATCGATCAGGCCGCCGGCCGCATATTTGATGTCCCAGCGATCGTCCTCGCCTTTCTCCACCGCGATGGCGCGGCGCATTTCCGCGGCGTCGTCGGCAATGATCTGCGGATCGCGAACGCGCCTCAGCACATCGCGGATCACCACCTCCGCCTCCTCGCGGAAACCCGGCGTCGCCGACACCACGCGCGCACGCGTCAGCGCCATGTGCTCCCAGGTCCAGGCGTCGTTCTCCTGGTAGTCGCGGAAGGAATCGATTTTTGTCGCGACCGGGCCAGAGCGGCCGGACGGCCGCAGCCGCATGTCCACCTGATACAGCGCGCCGTGATTGGTCTGCGCAGTCAGCGCGCTGATCAGGCGCTGGGTCAGGCGCGCGAAATATTGTCCGCCGTACAGGGACCGCCCGCCCTGCGATTCCGGCTGCGCTTCGTCGAAATCGTAGAGCAGGATCAGATCGAGATCGGAACTTGCCGTCATCTCGCGGCCGCCCAGCTTGCCGAGCGCGAGCAGCGCGGTCTTCTGGCCGGCAATCCGTCCATAGGTCTCGGCAAATCTGTTCTCGACGCCGACATGCAGCGCCCCGATGATGACATCGGCGAGTCGTGCAAACACCTCGCCCGCCTGCACCGCCGTCACCGTCCCCGACAGAATGCGGGCGCCGATGAGAAACATCTGCTCCTGGCCGAAAATGCGCAGACGGTCGAGTGTGTCCTCGTAAGAGGCCGACTGTCCGAGCGATCGATAGAGCGTGTCGGTCAGCTTCTCCGCGTCTGGCAATTCCCCGAAAAACGCCGGATCGATCAGCGCATCCATTACCTGCGGATGCTGCGCCAGAATCTCGGCGAGCCTTGGCGCATTGCTGAGGATCAGCATGACCAGCGACAGCAGATCCTGGTTCTGCCGCAGCAATGAAATGAGCTGCCCACCGCCCATGCCGTGCAGATTGGCGAGGAAACGGTCGAAGCCGAGGAGCGCCGCCTCCTTGTGCTCGGAGCGCGCAAGCTGCGCGATCAGAAACGGGATCAGTTCATTCAGTTGGGTGCGCGCGAAATCGCTGCGCAGTGCGAGATATTGTCCGGAAAACCAGCTTCGAATGATCGCCGAAATCTCAAGCGGATTGCGGAACCCCAACGCGGCCAGGCGATCGAGCGTTTCCGGATCGTCGTGATCCTTCGGGAACACGAATGTCTGATCGGCACCGTCCGGCAGCGCCTGTTCGAAAAGATGGGAATAATGATCCTGCACCTTGTGCAGATGCACGAGCAGCGCGGCGGCAAAATCCCTGGTCGTGGCATAGCCGAGAAAGCGGGCCAGCCGCTCCAGCGCCTGCGGATCGTCCGGCAGAAGATGCGTCTGCTCGTCCGCCACCATCTGCAGTCGGTGTTCGACGCCGCGCAGGAACAGATACGAGGTCTCCAGATCGCGCCGCGCCTCTTCGGCGACCCATTTGTCTTCCGCCAAGGCGGCCAGCGTTGTCAGCGTGCGGCGGTCGCGCAATTCGGGATGCCGCCCGCCTGCGATCAGTTGCTGGGTCTGAACGAAGAACTCGATCTCGCGAATGCCCCCGCGCCCGAGCTTGACATTGTGGCCGGCGACGGCGATCTCGCCATGCCCCTTGTAGGCATGAATCTGGCGCTTCATCGCATGAATATCGGCGAGCGCGGCGAAGTCCATGTATTTGCGCCAGATGAAGGGCGCCAGTTCTTTCAGAATGGCCTCACCCGCCGCGATATCGCCGGCGCATGGACGCGCCTTGATCAGTGCCGAGCGCTCCCAGTTCTGCCCGCGATGCTCGTAGTAATCGAGTGCGGCCGGCGTCGAGATCGCGACCTGGGTGGAAGCGGGGTCCGGCCGCAGACGCAGATCGACACGGAACACATAGCCGTCGGCGGTGCGCTCGGAGAGCAGCTTGACGATCGCGCGCGTGACGCGGATCGCGATCTGTGCCGCGTCGGCATCCGCCGCCAGGGCCGGCGCATCCGGCTCGTAGAAAACGATGAGATCGATATCGCTGGAATAATTCAGTTCGAAAGCGCCCATCTTGCCCATGGCGAGCACGATGTAGCCGGACCCGATCGCGGGCTGCGCCGGATCGGCGGGCTTGAGCTTGCCGCGCCGCACCGCATCGCCCAGCAGGAAGTTCACCGCCCCGCTGACGGCGGTGTCGGCAAGCTCGGTGAGCGCCTGCGTTACCCGCATGATCGGCCACACGCCGCCGATATCGGCAAGGCCGATCAGGAGCGCGGCTTCCGACTTCATTCGCCGCAACAGCCGCATGGCGTCGGCATCGTCCTGGGTCGCAG
>JAEWCJ010000199.1 GCA_023390695.1 Pseudomonadota bacterium
CTTGGGCTCCATACACGCGACTGCTCGATCTGAGGCCTAATTGCGTGAAGCCCAATAGGTTCCATGGGCCGCGAGCTATCTCGCCAACCCGGCAGTGCTAACTTCAAGCTCACAGGACGACCGCGAGCATGCTCAGGATCAGTAACCTCGCCGGGCGTTGACGAGATGAAGCGGCGCGAGCCCCGCGCGCACGCGCCGGATGCTCTCGGCCACCTCGCGCGCAGCGGATTTCGGGACGGTGATGCTGGCGAGGTGCGGCGTGATCAGGACATTCTCCATGCGCCAAAACGGGTGACCGGACGGCAACGGCTCGATGGTGAACACGTCGAGCGTTGCCTCTGCGATCTGTCCCGATTGCAGCGCGGCAATCAATGCCGCTTCCTCAACCACCGCCCCGCGGGCGGCATTGATGAGCTTCGCTCCGCGCGGCATCAAGGCCAGTCGGCGCGCATCGAGAAGCGAGTCCGTCTCGGCGGTCAGTGGCAACATGATCACCAGGATCTCGCTTTCGGCCAGAACGCTGTCCAGCGTGTGCAGGCCGGCGCGGCACGTCACGCCATCGATCTCCTTAAGGCTGCGGCTCCACCCTCGCACGTCAAAGCCGAGAGCCGCCAAGGCACGCGCCGCCGGCGCACCGAGTTCGCCGAGGCCGAGCACGCCGACGGTGATGTCGGACAATGCGCGCGGATGCACATACTGCCATTCGCCACGGCGCTGGGCCCGCTCGAACAGATGGATGTCGCGCGCATAGCGGATAACCGAGAACAACACATAGCTGGTCATCAGCGAGACCATGCCGCTATCGGAAAGGCGCGAAATCGCCACATCCGGCAGGTCCTCGCGATCGACGAGAGAATCGACGCCAGCACCGAGGTTGGTCACGAGTTTCAGATTCGGAAAGCGCCCGAAAAATCCGGGCGGCGGCTTCCACACCAGCGCATATTGCACATCCGCGGGATCGCCGGCGTCCGGATCGGTACGAAAGTCGAGATCGGGCAGCTCCGCCACCAGCGTTTCCCGCCAGGCCTTCGGGTCATCGAAATCACTGTAAAAAATCAATGCATCGCGGCTCATGCCGTCGTGATCCTGATATATCTACATTGCAATTGAACATGCTCGGGGTTTGGAGCCCATGATGCAAAGTGCATCTTGGATATGCCGCAAGGCGCTGTCCGAACTCCGATTGCCCGGCCGTCGAGGAGAATCATACACGGGAGGAATACAGAGAAAGCACCATTTTTAATCTTTATCAGATGCGGAACAGAGTTTTAATTGTGCAGCCACGCGCACTGGCTGCACATCCTACACAGGATGGCATACCGGGTCACTTTTGACATCGGGAATCGCTCGCCGCCAGGCCAAGGGCGGCAAGCACCGATTGATCCAGATCACGTTTCCGATCGTCCATGACCAATGCGAATGGCCCGTCATAGCTGAAATATGCCCAAGAGAATCCAAAGTGTTCCGCCGTCTTGCGGACATCGGTCAGCCAGCGCACACGATCCTCACAGAGGGCTCCTGGTGCTTGGCCATTCTTGCGCAGCACACCAAATTCGCCAATGAAAATGCGCGCAGGGGGTATGTTGTTATCCTTGGCCCACTTTGAGACCTGCGCGAATCGTTTTTCAACCAGTTCGCGACCTGCTCCGCTGGCATAGTATTTTTCGAGATTCAGTCGCGCACCAAGCGCGGCTTTGGTCCGGGCAATGGGATCGAGATTACTCGCATTGGCGACATGCCCTTCAATCTTCCGTCTTGCCTCGTCAATCGGCCGCGCATTCGCCGGCCACGGCACTTCATCCAGATACTTATCCGGCCACGGGATGAAAGCCGCCCCCTGATGCGTGAAGCTGAACGGTTCATAGTAATGGAATGTATAAATCAAATTCTTGTCCCGCGGCGCCTTGCTATCCAGCGCCATAAGTCCATCAAGCGTGGATATGCAGGCGCCGGTCACTATCAGGGCAAGATCGGGAGCGGCCGCACGCGCGCGCCTGACCAGGTGCTCCAGCAGGGTCTGCCATCGTGCCTGCTCTTCCCCCTTGCATTTCAGCCGTGGCTCATTGATCAATTCCAGTGCGACGCGTTGCGAATTCTCGCGCGATAACCGGCGCGCCATATCCTCGACGACGCCCGCCAGCGAGACAAAGGCCGGCTCCTCAAGTCCCTTGACCACCGCATGCTGCCCCCAGACCGGATGCCGGCTATTGGGATGAAGATCGACAATGACGTTCATACCGGCCAACTGAATGCGCTCGATGGCACGGAACAGCATGCGGTAAACCTGTTCACGCTGCGCGTCTTGAAAGACAAAGAACGGCGCGGGATCAACCGGCAGACGCACGGTGTCAAATCCCGCACGCTTCAGATCCCGCAATTCGTCCAAATTGGGGGGCCGCGGCGTTTCCTTGTAGGGCGGCCATAGGATGCCGGTTTTGGGAGCAGCTTCATAGCGCGGCCAAGTGAACCATTGCGCGATATTGACCGCCCGGCGCATCTCGAAAGCGGACGCGCTCACCATGCTGGATGCAATGAGTGCAGCTCCAAGGACGATACGGCATGTGGCTACCAATGACGTACGCGAGTGTACCATTGAACCGAAAGCGTTGTTGCTGCGGACATGCGGTCAGCCGCTGCTATCAACGAAGTGGGACGGATTGATGTCACTCAACACAATCTCTGGCCATGTCTTCTCATGACTCAGGAACCGGATCATCTGATCAATCTGGCTTCGTCGCATTTTCGCCACGCAATCTTTCGATCTTCAAACCATCACACGTTTCAAAGCAGAGCTGCCCAATAGAATGACGACGGAGGGCCTTTGATGCTGCGAACCTATATTCGCTCGCTGCGATTCCTGTCACGGTCCGTACGAAACGCTTTCGGGAAATTCCCGCGCGAATGCCCGCTCTGCAGCTACCACGGCAAGTTCCTGGGATATGGATATCCGTATGTCTGCGACGTCTACTGCCCTCAATGCGGATCGCTTGAGCGTCATCGGCTTCTCTATTTGGCCGATCGCGACAACAACTTCTTCACAGGTAAGACTGTCCTGCATTTCGCACCGGAGGTCGCGGTACGCAAACTGGTGCTGGACAAGTTTCCAAAATCCTATGTTACCGCGGACCTCTTTGCGGACAATGTCGACTGCAAGGAGAATATCGAAGCTCTCACCATAGAAAACGATTCATTCGACGTGGTGATCTGCCTGCATGTTCTTGAGCATGTCGATGATCGCGCGGCGATCTCCGAATTATACCGCGTGATCAAGCCGGGAGGCCTGCTCATCGCGA
Organism: Pseudomonadota bacterium; assembly: GCA_023390695.1. The sequence continues at coordinate 3,294 of JAEWCJ010000199.1, forward strand.
TGTTCCCCATCGTGGAAGGATGGGCGGAAACCTTCGAGGATTCGACGAAATCCGAGCCGGACGAGCGCTTGCTCTATTTCGGCCAGCACGATCATGCCCGCTTTTTCGGCAGCGATGCTCGGTTGCGGCTGGCGCTGCCCGGATTCCAGGTGGACGAATATACCGCCGTCGAACCTTTCGTCTCCCGGCACGGTCTCGCGCGTGGAGAAAAGATATTCCTGTGCCGGAAGCCGTCGGGACCTCAAGCATTACAGGGGCAGTGATCCGGCGGGCTCCATCGCGATGAGCACCGCGGTGACGAAATTGCAGACCACCGCGGCCGCCCTGCGCGAGCGATCACGGCTATCCGTTACCCGGGTGGCCGCGGTCAGCGACCAGATTGTCGTATCTCTGACCAATTTCGGACTGACGATCGCAATCGGCCGCGCCTTCACGGCCGAGGAATTTGCCTCTTACGGGATTGGCCTTTCGATCGGCCTGATGGTGCAGGCGCTGCAGCGCCATACCGTCACCATTCCTCTGATGCTGCGGCCGACCGGACGCATCGCACAACGCCACCAGGCCATTTTGGCCGAACAGTTCCTGATGCTGCTCGGCGTTCTGATCGCGGGCGCGGCAGCCATCGGCAACGTCCATCTGCTTGGTGCAAGCCGATATGGCCACCTCATCACTGCGGCCAGCGTGGTCTGTCTGATCGTCTATATCGAGCTGGAATTTTCCAGAGCCTTCCTGATCAAGATCGGCAAGCCCTGGTTTCTGCTGGCCGGGGCCGCATGGTATGCGCTCGTATCTCTGATCCTTGCAGGAGCTGCTCTCACTCGTCGCGTGGATTACGAAACGCTGCTCATCATTCTCGGCGGCGCGATGATCCTGCATGCGCTGACCCTGACCGCAATCGCCGGACGTCCAGCCTGGCGGAAGGGATGGACGCTGCTGTGGGTGGATATCAGGCGCTATGGCGGATGGTCGGCGGCGGCGACGCTGACTTACACCGGCTACAACCATGTCCCGCTGCTGATGCTTGGCGCCTTGGCAGCGCCGATTCATGCCGCGGCCTTCGTCGCAACCCGCAGCCTCCTACAGCCATTGCAGATCATTCTGCGGGGGCTGGATATCGCCGACAAGTCCATGTTCGCGGAAGCCGCCAAGCAGCCCTATGCCCGTGAGGCGCTCAGCATCACGCTCACCCTAGCGGCCCTATATGCGCTTGTCGGCTTCGTATTCTGCGCCATCGCCGGGCTGTTCGCCGACAATCTGATCGCCCTCGCCTATGGGCCGAAATTTGCCGGCTTTGGAGCGGCCCTGCTCGCCTGGATTCCGGTCTACATTCTTCTCAGCGTCGCGATGCCGCTGGAATCCCTGGTTTATGCCCGGCGCGATTTCCTGCGCTACTTCCAGATGCGCGGCGCCGCCTCGCTGGTGGCAATCGCGGCCAGTCTTCCGCTGATGAACCTCTATTTCGAGACCGGAGCGATCCTCGCTTGCGCGCTCGGCTGGCTGCTTGCCGTTTCTGGCACCTTCATTCGTCTTGTCCGCAACACGGATCGGAGTTCTGGCGCATGATGACCATGCGACGAGAAAGCCTCCTGCTTGCCTTGTTCGCGGGGCTCGCTCTTTTTGCCGCAACGCTTGTCTTCGAACCGTCCGCTTATATCGCAGTGACGGCCGCACCACTGGTCGCCGGCGGCATTGTCCTGATCTGTGGTGTGGTGCTCGGGAACCATCATGCCAACTGGCTGCTACTATTCTCCACTGTCTTCCTGATGTCGGCGGTCTTCCGGATTCGCGACTACCAGGACAAGGATGTCGACTTCCAGGTCATTATCAAGATCGGCCTGTGGGTCACTGTTGCTGCCGTTGCGATCCTTCATGCCCGTCGCTGGATCGGCGTGCTGCGTAATCCGGTCAACCTGCCCTGCGCCCTGTTCCTGATCTGGCTGCTTGCGACCACGCTGGTAGCGCCGAACCCGGCCTATACCGCAGTGTCGTCCTTCACAGTCCTCGCCTGCGTGATCCTGCCGGCGTACATGTTCGCGATCTTTGACAAGGTGGACGTGTTCGCGACCATGGTCCTGTCGATCATGCTGTTCTGTGCCGTGTCGATCACCGTCTATTTCGTGCTCCCCGAGTTCGGACACTATGTCTATTGGGTCAACGAGGAGCGCTATGTGAGCCCGCGCCTCGCCGGCATAGCGGGAAGCGCCAACAACATGGCGTTGATGGCCGCTTTCGGAATTGTCGTGACCGGCCTGTATGCCCGCGAATTCCACCAGATGAACCGTTTCTTCGTGCCCTTGTCGATTCTGCTCTGCGGCGCGGCCCTGCTGATGACGAACTCCCGCGCGCCGCTGGCCATGGCCGTGATCATCCTGCTTTCGACCTATATTTTCACTTGGCGCCGTCTGTATGCCGGCCTGTTCCTGATTTCGCTCGCTGTGATCCTGCTGGCAGCCATCCTGCCGTTTGCACAGGAAACCCTGCTGAAAGCAGTATCCCGCAGCGGAGATATCGGCGAGGTGACGTCGTTCACCGGCCGCACTGAAATCTGGTATGGCGTGCTGAAGCTTGTCGAGATGCAGCCTTGGATGGGGTATGGCTATGCCAGCTCGGTATTTGTACTGCCGCAATACGTCAACGAGATCGGCTTCACGACCTCGCATGCGCACAATCTGATGCTGCAGCTCCTGCTGACCTCGGGCTGGATCGGCGTCATTCTGTTCACCTTGGCGATTTTAGGCGTGACACTGCGCGCCATCGTCTACAGGGACCGCGTCGCCTTCGCCATGATGGCCTTCGTCCTGCTCAACGGCATCACCGAATCGAGCGGATTCACCACCCTCGCCAATATCTGCACTCTCGCCTTCGGCATCGCCGTGTCATTGCCGATGACACCGAGAACATACGAAAATGAAGACGATTATACATATCAGCGCCGATTTTCCTGATCCGCTTCAGCCGACAAAGACCAAGGCCGTCGCCAACCTGCTGGCTTCCACTCCAGGCTTCCGCCATGTCGTCTATTCGCTCAATCGTGTGCATTGGAGACAGAAGCTATCGCTGACGCCCTTCGGGCCGCACCATATCGCGATCGCCTATGGCGCGCTGCCCTATGGGCTCGGGCTGCGCCAGTTTCTCAGGCCCGTCACAGCGAGCATTATGCGCGATCTTGAGATTCGGAACATTCGGCCGGATCTAATCCACGCCCATAAGTTCTCGGTCGAAGGGCTTGTGGCAGCCGGCATCGCACAGAGCACACGCCGCCCTTTTATCTGCAGCTTATGGGGCGACACCGACATAAAGATATTCGAATACAAGCTCGGCCTGCGCACCAGCTATCGCGCGATTGCGGCTCGCGCACGATTGATGCTGCCGGCGGCGCCCTGGACGGCCGACTATTTCTCGCGAGCGCTCAATCTGCCGAAAGACAAGCTCCCGGTGCTTCCTGTCATCACGGCTGGCGACCGGCTCATTGCGCCCATGCACAGCCGCTCGCCGCGGCTGGTCAGCGTCTTTTCACTGGATAGCTGGAAGCGCAAGGGATTGGACATACTTGCCAGAGCCGCGGTCGAGGCCGCACGCGACATTCCCGGCCTGACACTCGATATCTTCGGCTCCGGACGTGACGAGTGCGTCAGCGCCGCGGCCGAAGTGGTGCGAGAAGCCGGTGCGGAGCGTACCGTGCGCCTGATGGGTGCGGCCCCGCATAATCAAGTGCAGGAGCTTATGAACGCATACACGGCGTTTGTAATGGCGCCTCGCCGCGAGACCTATGGCATGGTGCATGTCGAGGCCGTGCTGGCCGGGTTGCCGATCCTTTGGTCGCGGGATCGCGGCATTGACGGATTGTTCTTTGATCACGCCGTTGGCTACCGAGCGGACCCGAATTCCGTGGACGATGTCGCACGCGGCATGCGCCTCCTTGTGGCCAACGAACGGCCGATCAAGTCCACGATTGCAAGGCTTCAGCAACAGGGTGCATTCGATCATTTGCGCGCCCCGAACATCGCCGCACAGTATTCCGATCTGATATCAAGCGTCGCCGCCTAGTCCGGCGAATTGACCGGTATCCGGTAGTCATCGATCCGGATTCCTGTCTTCTTGACGACGCCCGGAACGCCGACAACCAGCGAATGCGGCGGCACGTCCTTGAGCACCACGGCATTGGCACCGATCACGCTTCCGCGACCGATCGTAATCGGGCCGATCACCTTGGCCCCGCACAGCACGACCACATCCTCCTCGAGGCGCGGCCCGCCTTCCTGCGGCCAGGAACTGCCGAGCAATACATGCATGCCGATCTGGCAGCGCGCCCCGATACTCGCCTTCTTGGTCACCACCACGGCCAGCGCATTGTGACTGAAATGCACGCTCGGATCGATATTCGCTTCGGCAGGGATTCGGGCGGCATAGACCACACGGATCAAATGCTCGAACAACCGCGACAGGCGACGAAACCGCAAGTCCAGCAGGTGGCGCGAGAATTTGTGCAGACGAACAAGCCCCTGCACATGCCCGGTAGTGTGCATTCCCGTATCCGTGCCCGCCTGGGCCGACAAATCCATGTTTTCCAGCAGGACAAGCTTTGGTTTCATCGGCGCCAGATCCCTCGCGTGTCATAAACAATTGTGCCATTGCGCTGGCTTGGAGAGACCCGGCGGAATGCCTCGTGATCAACCAGCACGATCAGGATACCTGTGCCTTTCAGAGCATGGTCCAGATCAGTCTTGCGCACGCCATAGTCGGACAATGATGCCGGCAGGCCTTCGACGAACGGATCGACCACCGATATGCGCCGGCCATAGGTCTTGGCCAGGCTTTCGACGATTTCAAGCGCCGGACTCTCGCGCAGATCGTCAACATTCGCCTTGAATGTCAGACCAAGACACGCCACGGACCTGTCCGGATAGGATTCGATCAGGTTTTTCGCCTGTTCGGTGACATAATGCGCCTTGTTATCGTTGACCTCTCGCGACATGCGGATCAGACGGGCCTCATGCGGCGCGGCATCGACGATGAACCAGGGATCCACGGCAATACAGTGGCCGCCCACCCCCGGACCCGGCTTGAGGATATCGACACGCGGATGCCGGTTTGCCAGTTCGATCACGTCCCAGACATCGACATCGACATGATCGCAGATCAGCGAGAGCTCGTTGGCAAAGGCAATATTGGTGTCGCGGTAGGCGTTTTCAGTGAGCTTGACCATTTCAGCCGTGCGCGCCTGTGTTTCCACACAAGTGCCGCGGACGAACAGCTCATAAAATTGCCGCGCCCGATTGGCGCAACGCGGCGTCAGACCGCCCACGCAGCGATCATTCTGTACAAGCTCTATAAGAATCCGGCCGGGCAGAACCCGTTCTGGACAATAGGCGATGCAGACATCCGGCACAGCGTCCGGATCGTCTGCATCGGGAAATGTCAGATCCGGACGCAGTTGCGCGAGAATGTTGCCGATCCGTTCAGTCGTTCCGACCGGGCAGGTGGATTCCAGGATCACAAGACTCCCTGGTGTCAGGTGCGGCCCGATAGACCGCACCGCGCTGAAGACATGATCGACGATCGGCTTCTTGTTGCCGGATAGAGGAGTCGGCACCGCGATCAGGAACACGTCGGCACACTCCGGTTCCGAGCGGGGCACCAGACGACCGGAGACCACGCATTTCTGCACCAGGCCGTCGAGATCGGCCTCGGCAATGTGGATGCGCCCGTCGCCAACGGTCGCAACGATTGCAGGATTGGTATCGACGCCGACGACGCGGATGCCGCGACTCGCGATCAAGGCTGCGGTCGGAAGACCGATATAACCAAGCCCCAGCACACAGACGGAAGAGACTTCATGATGCATGTTTCAGTTCCGGGTTGGTGTTGGCAAGTGCTTCACGGCTGAGAATATCTGCAATGCGCTGGCTGGCGCGACCGTCGCCGAACGGGTTATGTGCCCGGCTCATCCGCAGGTAATGATCCCGATCATTCAGAAGCCGCAGGGCCTCGCGCGCGATCAGCCGCGGATCGGTGCCGACCAGAAGAGCAGTCCCGGCCTCAACACCTTCGGGCCGCTCCGTGGTGTTGCGCATCACCAAGACCGGCTTGCCAAGCGCCGGTGCTTCCTCCTGCACCCCGCCGGAATCGGTCAGCACCAGATCGCAACGCGACAGCAATCGGACGAAGGGAACGTAGTCCTGCGGCGGCAACAACCGGATGCGTGGGTGATCATCCAGCATAGCCCGCATCGGCTCCAGCACGTTGGGATTGGGGTGCACCGGAAATATCACCCGCACATCCTCACGCTCCACGATCTGCATCAGGGCCGCCGCGATCCGCTCCATCCCCCCGTCAAAGTTCTCGCGCCGATGAGCCGTAACCAGAACGACACGGCTATTGTCGCCGCCGCCCAGGACGTCGCTGTCGACCTCATTTCCGAGATCGGAAGCGACGCCGATCCGACGTTGCGTTTGCAACAACGCGTCAATGACGGTGTTTCCAGTGACAAAAATTCGCTCGCGCGGGACATTCTCCTTGATCAGCGCATCGGCCGCGCGTTTGGTCGGGGCGAAATGCAACGCCGCAATGGAGCCCACGATCTTGCGATTCACCTCTTCCGGCCATGGCGAATAGATGTCCCACGACCGTAGCCCGGCTTCGACATGGTCGACCGGGATTTTCCGATAGAAGGACGACAAGGCAGCCGCCATCGCCGTCGTCGTATCGCCCTGTACCATCACGCGGTCGGGGGCGGCCTCCTGCAGAACATCGTCAAAATCCTTCAGGATGCGTGACGTGATCTGCGGCAAGCTCTGGTTGGGCCGCATGAGATCGAGGTCGAGATCAGGTACAATATCTGCGACTTCAAGCACCTGATCGAGCATCTGCCGATGTTGGGCGGTGACGCAGACGACAACGTTGAATTCCGCCTTGCGCTTGAGCGCATGGATCACCGGAAACAGCTTGATCGCTTCGGGGCGCGTTCCGAAAGCTACGAGAATGTTCATGCGTGACCTCCCTGTGCATGATCCGGCACATCTGAACGGCCGATGGCGCGAACAATCATGGCCTTGCCCAGAAGGCCCGCGAACACAGCGTTGGTGCTGGCATAGCGCCACCACATGCGGCGCGGCTCCTGCCAGGTGCGATACAGCCATTCCAGGCCGGCGCGCTGGATACCTTGGGGCGCCCGCCGGACATGCCCGGCCAGCACATCGATGCCCCCGCCCACTCCCATGATCAAAGGGACACCCAGTGCTTCGCGGTATTGATGCAGGAACCGCTCCTTGCGCGGCGTCGGCATGCCGATGAACAGGCAATCCGGCGCACAGAAGCGAATGTCCTCGACCACCTGCGCTTCGTCTTCGGCGCCGAAATAGCCGTCGCGGTAACCGGCAAAGGTCAGGCCCGGCCATCGATGCAAAGAATTCACCACCGCGCGGTCGAGAACGCTTTTGCGGGCACCGAGAAAGTAAGGTCGGAATTCATGCGCGGCGCAGATTGCCAGCAAGCGCTCCATCAGATCGACGCCCGGCACGCGATGCGGCACCGCAATGCCAAGTGCCCGCGCCCCCCAGACGATCCCCATGCCGTCCACGCCCACGATGTGGCTCTCGCTGATGTCGCGGAAAAGCTCCGGGTCATGCCGCGCCTTGATCAGCTTGGCGACGTTCATGGCGACGTGATGCGTGGTTTTGCGTTTCAGCATGGCGTCGACCGCCGCCGAAAGCGTCTGCTCGAATGTCAACACATCGATAGGTATCCCGAGAAAGTCCGCTCTCATTCTGCCGCCCTCCTTCAACGAACCTTTACTT
>JAEWCJ010000335.1 GCA_023390695.1 Pseudomonadota bacterium
CACGCAAGTCGCGTCGAGCGCGCGACTTGCGTGATAAGCCGAACCCGTTCCTATTTCACTTCGACTACACTTTGGCGAATGACCAGCCCCCAGCGATCAAAGTCCGTTTTGATCCGCTCTTTGCAACTCTCGGGAGTCCCGCCCGTCGGCTCGAATCCAGTCGCTGCAAGGCGTTTCACGAGGTCTTTGTCCTTAAGCGCCTCATTGAGAATATTGTTCAGAAGATTGATGGTGCTCTTCGACGTATTTTTCGCAACGACCAGACCGTACAGGATATCGACGTCGAAGTCGTAGCCCAATTCCTTGAGGGTCGGCACATCAGGCAAATCCGGAGAACGCTTCCCTGACGTCACCGCCAACGCCCTCAACGCTCCCGACTTTACATGAGGTGCCGCTGAAGGCACGGAATCCGTCATGACGTCCACGCGGCCGCCGATCATGTCGGTCAGCGCTGGCGAGCTTCCTCTATAGGGAACATGCGTCCATTTCACCCCGGCGACCGCCTGAAAATATTCCCCGGTCAGGTGAATAATGCTGCCGGTTCCCGCCGACGCCATATTGATTGATCCGGGACTTTTTTTCGACAACGCCACGAGATCTGCAACGGACTTCACCGGAAGATCGGGCTTTGCGATGAGCACCATGCTCGAGCTGCCGAAGCAGATGACCGATTCCAAATCGCGAAGCGGATCGAAGTTCAGTTTAGGGAACAGGTGAGGACTGATCGTCAGCGTTCCAGAGGAGCCCACGCCCAAAATCTGACCATTGCCGCCGGATTTGGCGACCTCGTTCATCGCAGGAACGCCGCCGGCACCAGGCCTGTTGTCCACGATGAAGGTTTGCTTTGTCGCAACGGACAGGGCATTGCTCATCATCCGGCCCATCGCGTCGACCGCTCCCCCGCTCGCGAATGGCACGATCATGGTGACGGGTCCGGAAGGATAGCTGTCGGCGCGAGCGGCCACACTGGCCGCAAGCCCGCATAATGTCAGCCCTCCAATGAAGCAGCTCAAATATTTGGCACTGATCATACTCTCTCTCCCTCAAGCCTGGTCCGCGTTATTGTCATTAGCGGCCTGGCGTCTTCTTGCTTCACGAACGAGCAAAGCAGGCTTCCAACCACCGTTGCAAATTCTATGTATTTTAGTGTATACATTAGAATGCACGCTGGTCAATACGCCTGTCCACACCCTCGGCGATGATTTTGGATATAAAGGCTACGGTCGCCGCCCCGCCCGCTGAACAGGCAGACAGCATGACCGAAGTCTGGCGGCTTTCAGGATCGCGACCGGCGGCGGATCTCGATCATCTGCAAAGCAGATAGCTGAGCGGGAGTCTGAGAAAACGCGCGCTCGCAGGACCGATTGCGCCGCCGCGAGATAAGCCGGATCAGCCGAGGGCGTTAAGCGCCCTGTCGCGTCGCAACATGCGCGGCCTGACGTAGCGCATTTCGGTTTACGGCGGCGTTCTGCGCAGTCGGCTACAGCCTCCGGCGGAGAAAGGAATTTGAAGGACCGTGACGCGGGAATTGCCACGTCCGCAACTGCTGGATATTGCCGGCCTGACAAACGCTGGGGAAAATCAATGAACTTGCCGGCAGACACAATAATTTCTGCCTGGGAAGGGTTCAAGAAAGATCAGTCGGTGTCGTAATTCTGTTTAAGCTTCAATTGCAATCGATAGGCATCGCGAATGTGCTCGCGCGCCGCCTGTTCGGCGGCGGGGGCATCTCGCCGCTCAATAGCGGTTACGATTGCATCGTGCTGGTTCAGCGCCTCCTGCGACCTTCCCGGAACGGATAACGTCGTATGGACCCAAAGCGCCATTGACTCCCGCAATGTGTTCAAGAACCGCTCGAGATAACGATTATGCGTACTCCGATAGAGCGCTTCGTGAAAAATGCGGTTGTGCTCTACCAGCGCCACCGCATCGTCCTTGATCTCCAGCTCCCGGCTTACAATGTCCCGCAGAACGGCAATTTCGCCATCAAGAGCATGGCGGGCAGCGAATGCCGCTGCTGTGCCTTCCAGTATCTCCCGGATCTCGTAAATCTCACTCACCATGCGCAAGTCGAGCTTGGTCACAACCAGGCCCTGGCTCGGCTCGTTGATAATCAATCCGTCGCTTTCAAGCCTTTTGAGCGCTTCTCGAATCGGCGTACGGCTAATTCCAAACCATTCGGTCAGTTCCACCTCGCGCAACCGCGTCCCCGGCTTAAGCGTCCCGGACTGGATGGCTTTATGGATGTGTCTGTAAGCGCTCTCGCTAAGCGACCCGCTTACTTGCGGCAGACGTTGACGCTTGGCACTGGATGCCTTCTTTTTAACGGCCATGGGGATGTTAAATACCGCTCGTATACAGGTGTATATGGTGGCCGAACGTATACAGATATTCGGCTTTGATTGCTAGTGCCATGCCAAGTCGCTCCGGCCCGGAAGTGGACCGCCTTCCGCACTTCCTCCGGCTGGCGCTCCGTTCCACGCGAGCCCCGCTTAAATTTCCTGCAGTTGTTCGGCCGAAAGCGGCAGGTTGATCTTCGGCGACGCGGGCGGCGAGCAAGACAGCCTTGTCAGCGCAGAGAGCATCTCGCAGCTCGCTCCAGCGGACCCGGACGGCAGAGGACATCCCCACGTCCGAACAGGGATTGCCGGCTTCGAAGTCGAGACCTGCGACATGGAGCACATGTTGTCCGAGCTTGAGCGGGCGACAAGCCAGCTCGAATTTCAGGTCAGCTTGATTTCCTGTTCGACCCCGGCCTCGCTTTCGAACATGTGAAATCGGGCAAACCTCGCATCCTTGCCGTCGGCAGCCTGGAGCGCGCACCGCAAGTTCCGGGCGTTTCGACCCTCGATGAACTCGACCTCAAGGGCTTCGATGCGAACGCGATATTCGGCGTGTATGCACCGGCCGGTACGCGGCCTGAGATCATTACGCGGTTGAACGCAGAGATTAATCGATCGCTCAATACAGCGGCATTGAAGGACGCGCGCCTTGCGCGCGAGCCGCCGCCAGCGCTGGGAAGAACCCATCCTCACATCCGATCGATGATGCGTTCAGCGTAATACTTCCGCGATATCTTGCGCCGTCAATCGCAGTGCTTCTTTGAACTGCTCAACCCTTTCATTGGTGAAGCGCACGCTCGGCACTGCCACGTTTATAGCTCCGATGAATGATCCGTTCTGGCGGACCGGCGCAGCGATGGCCGAAATTCCAGGTGTGAATTCGTCGTACGAATATGCAAAGCCGGTTTTCCGGGCTTCCTGAATCTCTTGCTTCAACCGCGCTTTCGACCGGATGGTCTGTGGTGTCGCTGCCGTCAGCACGACCTGAGCAAAATAGTCTTTCAGGGCCTGCGGCGCGAATCCGGCCAGCACGATTTTTCCGGCCGACACCGCATAGAGCGGCGCCCGCGCTCCGACTTTCATGGTGTAGGAGAGCGCCTGTGTGCTGATCGACGAAACCACCACCTCCACCGCGTCTCCCGCCTGCACGTAGAAACCGCATGTCTCGTTGAGCTCGCTGCTCAGCACACGAAGCAGCGGCGAGATGCGATCGCGCAGGGACGGCTTGGGAGCGGCCTTCGCCAGATTGGCAAGACCCGGTCCAAGACAATAGCCGTCGGTGCCCGGGTCGCGCGCGATGAACCCCCGCCTCTCAAGATTGGAAAGCAAATGGAACAGGCTGCTGCGGGGAATGCCGAGGTCGGCAAGAAGCCGCGAAAAGGACGCAGGCCGCGCGGCCGAGCCGACATATTCGAGAATATCCAGTCCCCGATCCAGAGACTTGACAGCGGCAGGTTCTTTTCGTTCCATATTTGATACCAGTTCATGTTTGTGAACTTCCGTCTTTTGCCAAACTTGCGTCGGTCTGACAAGGGTCTCCGGGTCGCTGCCGCATTCACGCCGGGAACTTGAAGATGACGCACATGCTGCCTGCCGACTGTTCCGTGCTTATCGTTGGCGGGGGACCCTGCGGATTGATGCTGGCCAATGAACTTGGACGCCGCGGCGTCACGGCCGTCCTGATCGATCAAAAGCCGACCACCGCTTTCAATCCACAGGCCAATGCCACGCAGGCCCGCACGATGGAGCATTTCCGGCGCCTGGGATTTGCCAAGGAAGTGCGCGCGCTTGGGCTTCCGCCGGATTTTCCTACCGACATCGCCTATTTCACGCGTTACGCGAGTCACGAGCTTGCACGCTTCAAGCTCCCCTCGGCCCGCGAGGCAACTGAGCGTGTCAAACAGCTTGCCGGATCCTGGAGCGCGGCGGAGCTTCCCCATCGGGTTTCACAAAAATTCGTGGAGCAAGTTCTCAGGCGGCACGCCGAAGCGCTACCCGGCATCTCGGTTCATTATGGCTGGCGGCTCACTCGTTTCGTCGAGACGGCAGAGGGCATCGAGGCCGAGATCGAACGGGTGAGCGACGGCAGCGCGCATCGCATTCGCGCGGCCTATCTGGTCGGGGCAGACGGTCCGCGCAGCACGGTGCGGCAAGCCCTTGGCATAGGCTTTTCGGGTGAAGAAGGCGCCGTCCGGGATTTCTTTGGCGGACGCATGTTTGCAATCTATCTTCGCGCCCCGGATTTCTATCATCTTGTCCCCCACCCTCCCGCCTGGATGAATGTCACGTTCAATCGCCAGCGCCGCGCCTTCATGGCAGCGGTCGACGGCAAGGGCGAGTTTGCATTCCATACGCAGCTGCGCTCTCACGAGATCGAAAGCGAGATCACAGCGGAACGCGCCCTTGAGATGTTTCGGGAGGCTGTCGGCGCACCGATCGACGCCGAAATCCTGTCGCACGGCACTTGGATCGCCGGCTATGCGCTCGTCGCCGAATCTTTCCAGCGCGGTCGCGTCTTCATTGCCGGCGATGCCGCACATCTGTTCACGCCAGCCGGCGGGCTTGGCTACAACACCGCCATCGAAGACGCGGTCAATCTCGGATGGAAATTTGCCGCCGTGGTGCACGGGAAAGCCGGTCCCGCCCTGCTTGCGAGCTATGAAGCCGAACGCCAGCCAAACGCCAGGCGCAACACCGGCTATGCAAAGAAATTCGCCGAGTCCCTGGGCCTGTTCGTGCCCGTCCCGGAAATCGAAGACGACACGCCGCAAGGTGAGGAGGCACGCCGCGTTGCCGGCGACTATCTCGCTGCGCACGGCAGGGCCGAGTTCGATATCCCGGGGATTACGTTCGGCGCCCGCTACTACAGCTCACCGATCATTGCATCGGACGGCACGGAACCGCCGCCCGATGCGGCCAATCTTTATGTCCCGTCCGCCTGTCCGGGCGGTCGGGCGCCGCATCTATGGGTCTCTCCCGAACGCTCTCTCTACGATCTGTTTGGATTTGAATGGACCCTCCTGCGGCTCTCTGCTGTGGCTGATGGCCAGCGATTTTCCGAGGAAGCCGCCCGTGCGGGGCTGAACCTGAAAGTTGTCGATCTGTGGACGGACGAAGCGCGGGATCTCTACCAGGCCGATCTTGCCCTGATCAGGCCGGATCAAATCGTCGTGTGGCGCGGCAATAGCGACGAGGCCGCACAAACGATTATTCGGCGCATCCTCGGCTCCGACGCACCTCTGCCCTCCGCCGCAGCTTGATTTCCCGAATAACGGCTTTCGCCATCCCTTCGAGAGGCGCCGCAGCTTCTCCCCGCACAACAAGGATACACGAGGACGCCATGAGAAATTTCAACGAAGTCACGATCACCGACGCGGTCATCGACCGCATCAAAAATACCCCGGATGCCCGGCTGAAGCAGATCAGCGCTTCGCTGGTCCGCCACCTGCACGATTTCGTGCGCGACGTGCGGCTGACCGAGACCGAATGGGCCTATGCCATTGAATTCCTGACGCGCACCGGCAAGATCTGCGACGGCAACCGTCAGGAATTCATCCTGCTCTCCGATACGCTCGGCGTATCCATGTTGGTGGACGCGATAAACCATGCGTCTCCCGGCGGCACGGAAACCACGGTGCTCGGTCCCTTCTATGTTCAGAACCCGCCGGAATATCCGCTGGGCGCCGATATCCGCGGGACGCTTGAAGGCGATCCGCTTTACGCCCATGGACGGGTGACATCCGCGGACGGCACGCCGCTGGCAAATGCGATTGTCGATGTCTGGCATTCGGACAAGGACGGTTATTACGATGTGCAGCATCTCGACGAGACCGGCGGACTCGCCGGCCGGGCGCGTTTCCGCACGGACGAGCATGGCTCATACCGTTTCTGGTCGATCAAGCCGGCGGCTTATCCCATTCCGTATGACGGCCCGGTGGGCGACATGCTCCAGGCCCAGGCGCGACACCCCTGGCGCCCGGCCCATGTGCATTTCATGATTGACGCACCGGGTCACGAGAAACTGACCACCCATGTCTTTGTGGACGGCGATCAATATCTCGATTCGGATGCGGTCTTCGGCGTCAAAGATTCGCTCATCGGAGATTTCGTCCGCCACGATGGCGGCAAGGCACCGGATGGACGGGAAATGACTGCCCCATTCTTTACGCTGGAATACGATTTCACGCTCGCGAAGCGGTCGTGATCGCTGACTCGGCGCTCCTGGCGGTGCAGTCCGGCATTGAAGTCTAGCTCACGGCTCGCACGATGCGGCGCTCTGCTCCGGAGGCGGATTGACTCGGCCCTCGCCTTTCCGGAACAGCCCGCACCGCGATCAGGCTCGCGTCATCGTCCGGAAATACGAAAGCTGCGGCTTCTTCCGCCCGTCGAGATGCCGCCTCTCTCCAAGAGCGGGGCTTACACGCCATAGCTGTCGCACTTTGTTAACGCTGCATCATGATTGCCGACGCGCGCAGCCGAAGCCGATGATTGTCGGCTCCAACATAACGTTTCGGAAACAGTAGAAAATTACCGTGGGCGATTGTCGGAGTCCGGATCTCTGGACTCAACGTGCGATTTCCTTGAGGGCGATTGTGAAAGAAATAAAGAACGGTACGAGGGACGAAATAGCCAGCAAAAGCGGTGCCCTTCCGAAATCCGTGCTGCAGCATCTGGTCGGCGGAGCCCGCATCGACGACAAACACCAGATCACATCCGAGGTCGCCGCCGCATTGACTGCGGGCGGACATGAGCTCGGAGCATCGATGGGCCTTGGCGGCTTTGATCCTGCAAAGCTTTCCGCGTCCCTCCCGGCGGTGCCGGCGGCCGAGCCGGCCAAGGCCAAGATGGAAGTCGCCATCACCTCGAGCAACATTCACCTCGGTGAGCACGGCGCCTTCACCCTGAAGTTCAACATGCAGGAGACCAAGCCGGCGGGCAGCCACGGCCCGGCCGCAAGGTTCGAACTCAACGCGACCGGCATCCACGGCCAAACCGACAGCGTCAAGGTCACGGTGATCAATCAGGACACCAAGGACCGTGCTGAATATTCCGCGAAGGACATCGAAGCGCAGGCAAAGGCGGGGAATCCGTTGTTGAAGGATCTCTCCGTCGAGCTCAAGAAAATTGTCGCGGCCGATCCCAAGAAGGACGGCGACCTCGCCAAGGAAATCGACAAGAAGTTCAGCGGCAAGATTACGAAGCTCGACCACTCCAACGCCTTTGTGAACCCGAACTATTTTAAGCTCGAAGCCAAGCGCGATAGCACCGGCAACTGGAGCACGAAGACGACTTCGAGCAGTCTTGACCAGCAGAAGGCGGATGCGGACAAGGCCACCAAAAAGATCGAGGCGGATGCGGCCCGCCTGCGCTCCATCGATGCCGCGCAGCAGCAGGCGTCGCAGGCGACAAAGCAGTCGGTCAAGAATCTGACCGATGCACTTCGCGCCGTGTCCAGCACGGTACAGAAAGCTGCAGACGCGGCACAGCCGCACAAGATCGCCTAGATCGAGCACAACGGCGCGGCGCTGCGCGAGCAACTCGCCAAGCAGGACCTCAACGCCGCAGTCAAGAAGCTCGTTGAAGGCGAGGCTGCCGTGAAAGCCGGCAAGGCCGATCCGGCTCAATTCAAGCCGTTGTCGGATGCGGCTCGGCAGGCCGCCACGAACCATGTCAAAGCGCAGCAGACCACGGAAGACGCCAAAAAGACGCTCGCCAACAAGGAATCCGAGCGCATCGACGCCGCGAAGAAGATCGCCGACGCCAGGAAACAGGTCGACGTTGCCAAGCAGACTCTTGCCAAGACCGACGCCAAGGCCGTCGACGCACACAAGGCCGCGGGCGACGAGGGTGTGAGGGCACGGGCCAACACCGTCGCCGGCAAGCGGGATGCCGGCGCCGCGGCTCAACATGATGCCGACGGCCGGGAGCGTTCGAAGTCGACCGGCGCCGCGCCCAAATCAACGAAGGACGATCTTGCGAAAGACAAGCTCGCGCAAGAGCCGAAGCAGCCCGGCCAGAGCAAGCGCGGCAAGATCGTCGAGGAAAAAGGCGGCAAGATCCTCCGCGCCGTCGGGGATGCCGCGGCGAAGGAGGTCGCGAAGCAATCCGGGAATTATCACGAAAGCAAGAGCAGGAACGTCCTCGCCGGCGGTGTCGACCAGACCACCGTGCACGACGGGACCAAGACCAAGACCGCGACCGCCTTGGCTCAGGTGGTGACCCAGGGTAGCACTGTCAGCTATGCCGGGATCGCCGGTGCCGGTGCCGGCGCCGAATGGGGCATCAGGGCCGAAGCCGGCAAGGAGGTCTCGACCACAATCGATCTCGGCGGCGGCATCAAAAAGACGGTGACCGACGCGGCCTATGCGGGTGCATCATTCAACAGCGGCGCCAAGGCCAGTATCTCCGCCGGGGGCATCGATGCCCAAGCCTCGGTCAAGGCCGCGGTCGATGCCATAGCGAGCCACAGCAACACCACGACCCTCGGCGCAGTGAAGATTACGGACAAGGTCGAGGCCGCGGCGCATGCCGAAGCAGGTGCCAGGGCCGGCGTAACCCTTGGCTTCGACGGGCTGAGCTTGGGCGCGAAGGCTTCTGCGGAAGCAGGCGTCAAGGCCGGAGCCTCCAAAACCGTCTCGATCGGCGACACGGTGGATATCGCGGCAGACCTGGCGGTCTTTGCCAAGGCGAAGGCGGACGCGAAAGCCGATATGAATCTCAGCTTCTTCGGCAAGGAGGGCACCAGAGTGAAAGCTGGCGTCGGCGCCGAGGCGGCGGCCGGCGTCGGGCTCGAAGGCGGGACCGGATTCAAGGGCGCGAGCGGCGGAGGTGCCGATATTGGCGCCGGTATCCATGTCGGCAAGATCGGCGCCAAGGCGGATGCCGATGTCGGCTTCTCGGACGGCAAGTTCAAGGCCGAGATCAATCTTGGCCTTGCAGCCGGCCTCGGAGTGAATATCCATATCAATCTCCAGAGCAATGTCGGCAAGGCCATCGACGAAGCCGTGTATCACATCAAGAACGGCAATGTTTTCGAGAAGGCGGCAGGCGTGGTCGGGTTCATCGGCAGCCCAATCGTCGGCCTGTTCATCTGACCTCTGCTCCCGGTTGTGATAGGAATTCAATGATGATCGACGAAAACAGCACGCCCGAACAAATCGCCGTCTACAAGGCGAAGCTCGAGCGGGACCTTACCCCCTCCGCGCAGCAACTTGATGCCGTTTCGCGTGAGAAGATCCTTGAGCGCGCCGCGGCGGAGGGCTGGACGCCCGCACAGGCCGATGCGCTCGACCAACTCGCCAAGCAGCCGCTGTTCCAGGCGGTGGCGGATGGTGTGCCGGGCGCCGAGGCGCTGGAACAGGCGTACAAAGCCGCACGGCGTGAGCTGACCATCGCGTATTTCGACCACGCACTTCAAAGCGGCAAGAACCGTTACACCGCATTCCTGACCGTCATCGATCTCGAGAAGCAGCTCGCGGAGCGGCGCGGCGGCCCTGCCCCGGCATATCCGGATCCGGTACTGCTCGAGGCATGCCGGGCGGTCGAAGCGGCGGCGCAGAACGGCGCCTCCTCGAATGACCAGATCGCCACGGGCTTCGCCGTCATTCGCGACCTGATGGAGAAGAGCGTCAATTAGCGGGCGCGGGTTCAGCCGCGCCCTGATTATTGACGTTCTGACGTCAGGTCCGCTCGATGATTGTCAAGCCGCGCTGACGGTCGGTCATGTACACGAGACCACGCTCATCGACGGTGACGTCGTTGGCTTGAACACGGCTGGCTCCGGCCGGCGGTTCCGGCAGAAAATGAGCCACTTCTCGCAAAGAATGCGGGTTGGAAAAATCCACCACTCGAACGCCATGCGCGAACCAGGCCACCGGGATTTCCGTTCCCGTGACGATCTCGCACGGCTGATGGCAGGCCGTCGCGAGGGGCTGCGGAGTGTCCTCGATCCCCTCGACCTGAAAGCTGCCCACGGGCATCGGTGCGCGCTCGTCGGTGATGTCGACCATCCACAAAAATGCAGGAACTCCGTCCAGCGGACGATAGACGTCTTCGTCAGCTACCAGCATGTAGCGCCGGCCGCGAATATCGAATGGAATTGGCAGCGCCGTATGCGTGGGACAATGGAATGGCGGCGACCAGTCCAGTCCGGAGATGCGATGCGGCTTGGTGATGTCGTCGATGCCAAGAATATGGAATCCGGCCTGCCAGTAGCTGGTGTAGAGCCGGTTTCCCATCCGCAGCGGATGATGGCAGCGATGCGCCGTCTTGTCCCAGTCGGGCTTTTCGCCCCCGGCGAGCCATTGCCCCGGCATCCACCAACGGCTGACTTCCACCGGATTCCGCGGATCCTGAAGGTCCAGGATAATGACAATATGGGCGAGATAACCCTCCGCGGTTGACGAGAGATAAGCATACCGCTCATCGAGATCGAAACGGTGCACACCTTGTCCGGCCGTTTCCCAGCGGCTCAACAGTTTGGGTGCACGCGGATCGGCGATGTCATAGATGCAGATGCCTCCAAGAAACTCCGGCGATGGCTTGTTGGGATCATTGTTGTTGATCTCCTGATTGATCACCATGATGTCGCCGCAGACCCGAACCTTGTGCGAATGCGTGCCGGGAGGCATCGACAGTTCGCTGAGCACCACGGGATTCTTCGGATCGCGCACATCGACGATCGTCGTGCCATGCGGCGCCCGCATATGCCCGATGTAAGCGATTCCGTTGCGCGCGATAATCTGGCCGCCACCGGCGCAATCGACATATCCCACCTGCTTCATGCCTTGCGACGCAGCCATTTTCATTCCCTTGTCTGATTCAACGTCGGCTGAAGGCACAAGCGCGCGCCCGCCTTATATTTCCGGCATGATCCAACGGCGTTCCAGCCAGCCGGTTGATCTCGTCTCAGCACCAAACCGCTTCCGGCAGGACCGGCATCATTTCGGCTCGCCGGCTCCGCCAGCAACGACCGTCACCTCGATCTGGGTATTCGGTGTCAGAACCGCTCCCACGCACGTCCGTGCCGGCAGGTTTGAATGATCCACCCAGTTCTTCCACACCTCGTTCATCTCGTCCTTCTTGCCGAGATCGGCAAGATAGATCGTCACGCTCAGCAGGCGCGATTTCGAGGTCCCCCGCTCTGCCAGGGTCCGATCAATCTTTGCGAAGACCTGCTCGGCTTGCTCCTTGAGAGGCAGCAGCTTGTCGTCCGCCACAACTCCGGACAGGAAGATCAGATCTCCGTAGACCACCGCCGCCGAGTGCCAGTTCTTGTATGTCTGATTGTAACGCTGGATATCCATGCCGGGCTCTGACGTTCTGATTGGATGGAAGCTCTTTTTGATAACCGGCGCGACCGCATATTGCGGCCGCAGCCGGCAGCTTGCTTGCGAATTCGCCTTACTGCTTCGGAATCTTCGCGCCGGCAACCACCTTTTCCCACAACGCGATTTCCTGCACGAGGAGGTCCTTGAGCTCTTCCGGGGTACTGCCCTTCAGCGTCATTCCCATCTTCTGGAATTTCTCGATCATGTCCGGCGACGACAGCGCATCGTTGACGATCTTGTTGAGGCGATCAACGATCGCCTTGGGAGTATTTGCAGGCACGGCAAGCCCGTTCCAGGAGCTGACCTGGAATTGCGGCATTCCCGCTTCCTTGAAGGTACGCACATTGGGAAGTCCGGGGAAACGCTCTTTGGAAGAAATTGCCAGCGCGTTGAGCTCGCCGCCCTGGATCAGGGAGTTGACGGGCACGAGCATTTCAAACGCAGCTTGAACAACTTGCGATTTGAGCGCGCTGGCCAGTTCCGGGCTCGTCCGAAATGGCACGAGCGTCAAGGGCAGGCCGGAAAGACTCTTGAAGAGCTCTGCCGAAAGATGCTGGCCGCTTCCGACCGCAGGCGTGCCGATGTTGAGTTTGTCGGGTGCCTGCTTTGCGGCAGCCAGCACATCCTGAATGGTATTGAACGGCGACGACTTGTCGGCGACGAGCACGAT
Source organism: Pseudomonadota bacterium (assembly GCA_023390695.1). Next base: position 12,342 of record JAEWCJ010000335.1, read on the forward strand.
GTCAAAGAAGCCGAATGTCGACACCGGAGCAAAGTCCTTGAGGATGTCGTAAGACAGCGAATTAAAAAGAGCCACGCTGGAGGCATGTCCGCTCGTCATCAGGAACAAGGTATAGCCGTCCGGCGCCGCTCTGGCGGCGGTCGAGGCCGCAATCGCCTGGCCCGCGCCGGGACGATTTTCGATGACAACGGGCTGTCCCAATGCCGCGGAGATACGCTCCGCGACAGCGCGCGAGATGAGATCGGCCGTCCCGCCCGGCCCGTAACCGATGACGAGCCGGATGGCCCTGTTCGGATAATCGGATTGCGCAGCCGCTCCGGGCGCATTCAACACCGTCGCGATTGCGGCAAAGCAGCAAAACTTCAAAAGATGCCGCGCGACAGACGTAAGAGTGTTCAACCTGCAGGACATGCCGTTCCTCCGATCGCTCTCGTTTTTGAATCCTCGAGCCAAAAATCGTGCCATTCGCCATTG
>JAEWCJ010000468.1 GCA_023390695.1 Pseudomonadota bacterium
ATGCGGCCGCCGGCGTTGATGCGCGGACCGAGCAGGAAGCCGAGATGGAAAGGTTCCGGCGGGCCGTCGAGGCGCGCCGCGTCCATCAGTGCCGTGAGGCCGACATTGCGCCGACCCCGCATCGCCAGCAGGCCCTTGGCGACGAACGCACGATTGAGTCCCTTCAGCGGCACGACATCGGCGACGGTGCCGAGCGCCACGAGATCGAGCGCCGACAGCAAATCCGGCTCCTTGCGATCGCCGCCGAAAAAGCCGCGCATGCGCAGCTCGCGATTGACCGCAACGATCGTGAGGAAAACGAGTCCCACCGCGGCCAGATGACCGAGATCCGACAGATCGTCGGGGCGGTTCGGATTCACCAGCGCGAGCACATCGGGAAGCACGCCGCCGCATTGATGATGATCGACGACGACGATGTCGAAGCCGATCTGCTTCGCCTCATGCAGGGCCTCGATGCTGGTGGTGCCGCAATCGACGGTCACCAGCAACGACGCACCGCGCTCGCGCAACGCCCGGACGGCATCGACATTCGGACCATAGCCTTCGAAAATGCGGTCGGGAATGTGGATGATGGGCGACGCGCCGCAATGGTGCAGATAGCGCGCCAGCAACGCGGACGAGGTCGCACCATCGACGTCGTAATCGCCGAAGATCGCGATACGCTCGCCGCGCGAGATCGCATCCGCAATCCGCATGGCGGCGGCTTGCATTCCGGTCAGGACATTCGGATCGGGCATCAACGACTTGATCGTCGGATCGAGGAAACCCTCGACCTGCTCGGGTGCGACGTTGCGGCCGGCCAGAATGCGCGCCAGCAATTCCGGCGTCTGATGCCGCTGCGCGATCGCGAGCGCCCGCGCCGCGCCGCGGTCATCCAGCCGGTCGCGCCAGGCACGGCCGCACACGGATCGCTCGACACCGAGAAAAAGCCGCGACGGCGCTTTCGGCGTCGAAGCCAAAGGAAGCGACATGGTCCCCCCGCCACCGAACACTAGAAGAGCTTGCGATACTGGATGAACCCGGAGCGGTCCGCCAGCGTGTCGTACAGCGCGCGCGCCGTGTGATTGTCGTCCTTGGTCAGCCAATGCACGCGGCTGGCACCGGCCGCCTGCGCGGCCTGCTCGACCGCCCGGATCAGAGCCCGCCCCACACCTTTCCCGCGCGCGGCCTCCGGCACGAAGAGATCCTGCAGATAGCAATAATCGCCGACGGTCCAGAACGAGCGGTGGAACAGGTAATGCACGATCCCGCTCAGGCTGCCGTCGAGATAGGCGCCAAGCCCGAACATCGGTTCGGACGGATCGTGCATGCGCCGCCAGGCCGTGTCGGTCACCTCCGGCGCGACCATCGTCTCGTAAAAGGTGAGATAGCCGTGCCAGAACGGCTCCCAAGCGGCGCGCTCATCCGGCCTCAACGGTCGGACAAGCAGATCGCTGCCGGCCGTCATCGATCAATCCAGATGGAATTTTTCGAACTGACGGTGCTCGGCGAAGATCTTGCGAACCGTGCCGGTGACAGAGCGCATCACCACCGTTTCGGTCTCGATGATGTTCTTGCCAAACTTCACGCCGGCCAGCATCGGACCGGTGGTGACACCGGTGGCGGCGAACAGGCAATCGCCCTTCACCATGTCCTCGATCTCGTATTTCTTGTTGGGATCCTTGATGCCCATCTTCAGCGTGCGCTCGGGCAACGCTTCGGAATCGATCACAAGCCGGCACTGCATCTGACCGCCAATGCAGCGCAGGGCGGCCGCGGCCAGAACGCCTTCCGGCGCGCCGCCGATACCGAGATAGATGTCGATGCCGGTCTTCGGCTCCGCGCAATGGATCACGCCGGCGACGTCGCCGTCGGAAATCAGGCTGACGGCCGCGCCGGTCTTGCGCACGGCCTCGATGATCTTCGCATGCCGCGGACGATCCAGCAGGATCGCGGTGATCTCGTGCGGCTTCACGCCCTTGGCCTTGGCGAGGCTGACGATGTTTTCGTCGGCCGGCGCGTCGAGATCGATCGTGCCTTTCGGATAGCCCGGGCCAATGGCGATCTTGTCCATGTAGCAATCCGGCGCGTGCAGCAATGTGCCGGCCTCGGCCATTGCCAGCGTGGCGATCGCGCCAGGCATATTTTTGGCGCAGAGCGTGGTGCCTTCCAGCGGATCGACTGCGATATCGACCTTGGGGCCCTTCTTGGTTCCCACCTGCTCGCCGATGAAGAGCATCGGCGCCTCGTCGAGTTCGCCTTCGCCGATCACCACCGTGCCGTCGATCGGGAGCTTGTTCAGTTCGCGCCGCATCGCGTCGACCGCCGCCTGGTCGGAGGCCTTGTCCTTACCGTGGCCGCGCAGCCGGGCCGCCGATACCGCGGCGCGTTCGGTCACGCGCACGATTTCCAACGACAGGATACGTTCCAGCGCGTGTTTGGCCGGTACGGTAATCGTCGACGACATCAGCGAAACCCCTTTTCTTCCCTGGCCTTCCAAGTCTTCTTTGTTGTCGTGCGGCTGTTCTATCGGTTTTTTTCGATGCGGATCAATTGCGGCTCGCCGGTTATCACCTTGTCCGCCTTGACCGCGGCCAAAGCGCGGCGGACCGCATCCTCGGTCGTGGCATAGGTGATCAGAATGACCGGCACCGGGCTGCTGGCCGCCTTGGCGTCCTGCCCGCCCTGCGGACCGGGATGCCGCTGGACGATGGATTCCAGCGAAATCTGCTGTTCGGCCATACGCGTGGCGATTGTCGCCGCCGAGCCCGGCTTGTCCAGCGCCAGCAGCCTTATGTAATAGCCGCCCTCGTGCATCTGCATCGGCGCCTTGCCGGCCATTGCGAGGTCGGCGGACGGGCGGCCGAACGGAGCCACGCGGGTACCGCGGGCGATATCCCCGATATCGGCGACCACCGCGGAGGCCGTGGCCGCTCCGCCGGCACCCGGCCCGACCAGCGTGATCGGAGGGAATCCTTCCGCATCGATGGTCACGGCGTTGGTCACGCCCATCACCTGCGCGATGGCGGATTCCTTGGGCACCATGGTCGGATGCACGCGCTGCTCGATGCCGGTGTCGGTCTTCAGCGCAACGCCGAGCAGCTTGATGCGGTAGCCCAGTTCCTCGGCGGCATCGAGGTCGGCGGAGGTGATCGAGGAAATGCCCTCGACATAGACCGCGTCGGACTCGACCCTGGTGCCGAAGGCGATGCTGGCGAGGATCGCCAGCTTCTGGGCGGTGTCGAAACCCTCGATGTCGAATGTCGGATCGGCCTCGGCATAACCGAGCCGCTGCGCGTCCTTGAGGCAATCCTCGAAGGACAACCCCTCCTGCTCCATCCGTGTGAGGATATAATTGCAGGTGCCGTTGAGAATGCCATAGACGCGGCTGATCGAATTGCCGGCAAGGCCTTCGCGCAACGCCTTGATGACCGGAATGCCGCCGCCGACCGCCGCCTCGAAATTCAGCGCGACCCGGTTCTGCTCCGCCAAGGCGGACAAGGCCAAGCCATGCTTGGCCAGCAGCGCCTTGTTGGCGGTGACGACCGACTTCTTCGCAGCGAGCGCAGCCTCGATCGCCGCCTTGGCGGGATCGCCCTCGCCGCCCATCAATTCGACGAACACGTCGATCTCCGGATCGCGCGCCAGCGTCACCGGATCATCGACCCAGCGCAGCGATTGCAGATCGATATCCCGCTGCTTGTTCCTGGAGCGCGCCGTCACCGCAACGACTTCGACCGGCCGCCCGCAACGCGCAGCAAGCGCTGACTGATTGTCGCGGATCAGACGGATGACGGCAGCGCCAACAGTTCCGAGTCCGGCAAGACCCACTTTCAAGGGCGCAACCATTCTAAAATTCCGAAAAACAATGGCGGCGCGTCAGCGCCGCGTGGCAAGAGGAACGACGTTGTGCAATGTTTGCGCGCCGGTTTCAAGAAAACGGCGGATATTGCGCGCAGCCTGGCGAATGCGATGCTCGTTCTCGACCACAGCGAGGCGGACATATTCGTCGCCATGCTCGCCGAAGCCGATGCCCGGCGCCACCGCGACCTCCGCCTTCTCGACGAGAAGCTTGGCGAACTCGACGCTGCCCAGCGAGCGGAACTGTTCCGGCAATTTCGCCCAGGCGAACATCGAGGCGGACGGAGTCGGGATATGCCAGCCGGCGCGGCCGAAGCTGTCAACCAGCACATCGCGGCGCTTGCGATAGGTCTCGCGCATCTCGCGAATGCATTCCTCGGGGCCGTTCAGCGCCGCCGTCGCCGCCACCTGCACCGGCGTGAAGGCGCCGTAATCGAGATAGGATTTGACGCGCGTCAGCGCGGCAATGATGCGCTCGTTGCCGACCGCAAAGCCGATGCGCCAGCCCGGCATCGAGAAGGTCTTGGACATCGAGGTGAATTCCACGGCGACGTCGAACGCGCCCGGCACCTGCAGGATTGAAGGCGGCGGATCCTCGAAATAGACCTCCGCGTAGGCGAGATCGGAGAGCACCATGATCTCGTGCTTCTTCGCGAAGGCGACGAGGTCCTTGTAGAAATCCAGGCTCGCAACATAGGCGGTCGGATTGGCCGGATAGCAGACCACCACCGCGATCGGCTTCGGGATCGAGTGGATGATCGCCCGCTCCAGCGCCTCGAAGAATTGCGGGGTCGGTTCGGACGGCACCGAGCGGATCACGCCGCCCGCCATCAGGAAGCCGAAGGCATGGATCGGATAGCTGGGATTGGGCACCAGCACGACATCGCCCGGCGCGGTGATCGCCTGCGCGACATTGGCGAAGCCTTCCTTGGAGCCGAGCGTCGTGACGATCTGGGTATCGGGATTGAGCTTCACCCCGAAGCGGCGGCCATAATAGCCCGCCTGCGCGCGGCGCAGGCCCGGAATACCCTTCGAGGACGAATAACGGTCCGTGCGCGGCTTGCAGAGCGTCTCCTTCAGCTTCTCCAGCACATGCGGAGGCGCCGGCAGATCGGGATTGCCCATGCCCAGATCGATGATGTCGGCGCCAGCATTCCGCGCCGCGGCCTTGGCGCGGTTGACCTGCTCAAAGACGTAGGGTGGCAGGCGGCGGATGCGGTGAAATTCTTCCATGGCTGTAAGGCTTTCTGGGCGCCCCGGCCCAAAAGGGGCCTGCGCGGGCGGTTGGACTCACGCTTTTATCACGGGTTCTGGCTTTGACCAGCCTTCTGGCCCGCCGGATTGCCCTGCCGGTTGCGGACTTTGGTCAGGTCATTTTCCAGACGCTTCTGCTCCTCCTCGTCGAGCAGCGGCTGGGCGCGCGCGGGCGGCATATCGTGCACTGCGGGATAGGC
>JAEWCJ010000489.1 GCA_023390695.1 Pseudomonadota bacterium
GTTGAACGGCGCAAATCCCAGTATGGCGCCAAACAGGCCGAGCGCGAGGATGGTCGCATGCGCGGGCAGCGCCCCGAAGGCCGACAGCAACACGAGCCCGCCGGTGACCGGCAAAACTTCCGCGACCGTCATCCAGTCGAGCCCGTCCATGAAGTTCACCAGATTGACGAACCATACGCCGGCAAACAGCAGCAGCGCGCGCTCAAGCCACCATGGCAGGAAAGGCGTGACGGTGAATTCCGCCGGCAGGCTGGCCAGCACCAGTGCGACCGCCAGAATCTGGCCCAGGAGGCGCGGCGCGACACCAAGGGTTCGGATATCGTCGACGGCGCCGAGAAGGGCGATGAGGATCGTGGCCGCCAGAACCGGGGCGAGCGTGGCGCTGATCGGCGAAGCTGCGTCCCTGAGCATGCATGTCGCCACGGCGCTGACCGCGAGCGTTGCCGCGATCACGGCGATGCCGCCGCCCTGGGGGGTCGGCGTCTTGTGCGAGGAGCGGGCGTTGGGCCGGGCCATCGCGTAGCGCACAAGCCAGGGCCGCAGCCAGACGATCAGAAGGGTGGTGGTGGCTGCGGCTGCAGCGACGATGGCAATTGCGAGCGTTGCAGGGTGCTGTAAAGCCACGGACGGGTCCGGCATGCGGTGAACGGTGATCGTCAGGCCACGCCGATGCGCAGCAGGTCATGCAGGTGTACGACGCCGACGGGCTTGGTCTTTTCGACAACGAAGATCGCCGTGATCTTCGACGCGTTCAGCATCTCGATCACTTCGCTGACCAACTGGTCCGGGCGGCAGGTCTTGGGCGTCCTGGTCATTACTTCGTCGACGGTCGCCTCGGTCAGGCCCGGCCGCATGTGGCGCCGCAGATCGCCGTCGGTGATGATTCCGGCCAACTGTCCGTTCTGATCGGTGATGCCGACGCAGCCGAGGCTCTTGGCGGAGATCTCCACGATCGCGTCCGACATGCGCGCTCCGGAGCCGACGAGCGGCATGCCGTCGCCGGAGCGCATCACGTCGCGGACAAATTTCAGCATGGCGCCGAGCTTGCCGCCGGGATGCAGCGCCTTGAAGTCGAGTTCGCTGAAGCCGCGGCTTTCCAGCAGCGCCACGGCCAGCGCATCGCCGAGCGCGAGCTGCATCAGCGACGATGTGGTCGGCGCCAGATTGTGCGGGCAGGCCTCGCGGGCCTGCGGCAGGACGAGCGCAACGTCCGCGGCACGGCCGAGCGTGCTGTCGGCTTCCGCGGTCATCGCGATCAGGCCGATCTTGAAGCGGCGCGAATAGTCGATGAGGTTTTTCAGTTCGACGGTTTCGCCGGACCAGGACAGCGCCATGATGACGTCGTCGGGCGTGATCATGCCGAGGTCGCCATGGCTGGCTTCGCCGGGATGCACGAAGAAGGCCGGCGTGCCGGTCGAGGCGAAGGTGGCCGCGATCTTGCGCCCGATATGCCCGGACTTGCCCATGCCGGTCACGATGAGCCGGCCCTGGGCGTCGCGGATGAGCGCGATTGCCGTATTCACGGCCTGCCCGAGATCGCCATCGAGGGCCGCCGTGAGGGCGGTGATGCCGCTGGCTTCGAGTTCCAGCGTGCGGACGGCGGAGCCGATGCTCGCACTCGGGGACGGTTTCTGGATGGCTTTCACGTTGTGGTCCACGTCAAGGCGTTCGAAGACTATTCGAGGCGGGGTTTATGCCGTTTTTCCTGATTTGAACAAGGCTCGCTTGGGACAGCCGGAAAGTGCGGCGCGAACCCGCCCATGGGCCCGGTACCCTACCCGGATCGGGTCCGTCAGCCAAATTGAGACCCATGAGGCAATGGCGGACGGCGGCATGGGAGGTTCTTCTTAGCACCGCGGGACAGCCGCTCGGGGATAGCCGCGCTATCGCCGGGTTCTGCGCACCCGGGGCCTATCGGCCCGACACCGCGGCGACAGGCCCGGTTGGTTGAGCGTGACGTTTTGCGTCGATGTCCGTCACCTGCATTCGTTGACTTTCCGCACCCATTACCTATCAGGGATCAGGCGCGCGGCGACGCGGTTGCCGATGGACGAAAGAGAATACCGGATTATGATCGCGTCGGAAGTGGGATTGGCGGACTCGTGGAGGGCTTTGCTCGGCTTTGCGCGAGAGCGACCAGGCGCCACGATATCCATGGTCCTCATCGCTCACCTGGCGATCTGGACCTTTGTGCCGATGCTGGCAAGCCAGAACCTGCAGCTCGATCTGGTCGAGGGGCTTGCCTTGGGCAAGGAATGGCAGCTCGGATACTGGAAGCATCCGCCGCTGCCCTGGTGGCTTACTGACCTGATCTATCGCGTTACGGGTGAAGTCAATTCCATCTATGCTCTTGGCGCCATCGCTTCCGCCGTCAGCATCCTGGCGGTCTGGTTGCTGGCGCGCGAGATCGTCGGACCTGTGCAGGCGCTCGTTGCTGCCTTGGCGCTCGAGGGGATTCATTTTTACAATTATTCCGCAGTCAAGTTCGCGCACGATCAGATGCAACTGCCGGTCTGGACGCTGGCGGCTCTTTTTCTGTATCGCGGAATGGTGCGCGGCAGTTTTGTCTACTGGATCCTCGCCGGGATCATGGTGGCGCTCGCGTTCTGGACAAAATACTCCGGACTCGCGCTCGGCGTCACTTTCGCGCTGTTTTTGTTTCTTGACCCGCAAGCCAGGAAGGCCTGGCTGACGCCCGGTCCTTATCTGATGGGGATCGCGTTTGCGCTGACGATCCTGCCGCACGCTATATGGCTCGTGACCAATGATTTTGGGCCCATGGTCTACGCGAACGCGCGCGCGAAGCACGTTGAACTCTGGTATCAGTACTTTGTGTTTCCAGCGCGTTGGCTTGGAGGCCAGTTATTCTTTCTTTTGCCGGCATTGGCACTCCTCGCGCTGGTTTTGTATCCGTTTCGGCCGTCACCTGAGCGGGGACTGAGCTTCTCCGGCCGATATGTGACGACGCTTGCGTTTGGGCCGTTTCTCTTTGTGACCCTCGTCGCGGTTGCCACCGGCCGGTTGCCGGTCTCGATGTGGGGATATCCGTTGTGGTCGTTTCTGCCGCTCGCTCTGGTCATCTGGTTTGATGGCAAGATCGACGTGGCACAACAGCGGGCATTCGCGACCTGGTTTTTGGTCCTGTTTGTCACTATACCGGCGCTGTACGTCGCAATTCCGATTGTGGATTCCTTGAGGGGCAAGACGAAGGCGACAGATTTCCCCGGCCAGCTATTGGCAGAGAAACTGACTGAGATCTGGCATGCTAGGATCAATGCGCGGCTCGTATATGTGACCGGGGATGAACTGGCCGCAAACAATGTTGCGGTGTTTTCGCGCGATCGTCCGCACGTCATCTTGCATGGGTTGCCGGAGCGTACGCCGTGGGCGACGCCAGAGCAGATGGACCGAGCCGGCATTCTGTTTACATGGACTGACGGCGGGGCTGCACCATTGCATTGGTGGACGGCGGCGTTTCCGCGCTTTGATCCGAAGAACGCCGAAGTGCTTGAAGTGCCGATCGCGGGGTGGCGGGAAAGGCCACCCTTGCGAATGCGCTATGTCATCGTGCCGCCCAAAGGGGAATGATCTGTATAGCCCGGCAACGACCGGGCTGTCCCAATGCGAGTGGGGGGCGTTGCAGACCCCGAATGTGAGTCAGCGTGCCTTGATGCCGACTGCGCACCAATAAGGTTCGCTGTCCGAGAAGCGGATGCTTTCAAATCCCGCGGCCGCGAGCATCGACGTTATCTCGTCGCGCGTGAACCGCTGCTCTAGCGCCGTGCAAAACCTGTCATAGGCGTCCGTGCGCATCACGTAGAACGACTTGTGACGATAGAACGACAGCGGAATGGTCTGAACACTGGCGCCGCAGCGTTCCAGTAGGGCTGAGAGCCGCGCGAGCGGCCAGTAAACCGTTGCTGCGATGAGTTGGCTCGCGAGCATCTTCAGCGGGTGCGGCAATCGAGACACCAGTCGTCGAATGACGTCGGTGGCCCGCCACAACGCGCGAAACCACATCGGGCGATTGTCGAAGCGATAGTACAGGTAGACGAGAAACGGCGCCCCGGGCTTCAGCTTGTTTGCAATCTCCTGGATTGCGGCCCGTGTGTCGGGCACGTGATGAAGTACGCCGAGAGAAAACGCAAAATCGAGCGAACCCGCAGCAAACGGGATCTCGCCGACACTGGCGTGGTGAAACGTCACGTTCTGCTGATTGCTCAGATTTGATCGGGCGACCGTCAGGGCCTTCTCGCTTGCATCCATAAGATGAAGGTGGCGGACGCGCGGAGCGACCTGCATCGACCATCGTCCGCTGCCGCAGCCGATATCCGCACCTACGCCACCGTCTTTGGGCAGTCGCTCCCAAGGGAAGATACCGAAATAGGTCTTGAAAATGTCCTGCCGTTCTTCGGCGCTGAACTCGGATTCAGTCTGTCGGAATGTGGACCATTCAGCGCCGAAGCCATCGGTCACGGCGCGATCCACGTTGCTTTGGGCCGCGTCGGTTATGGCAATCGGCGGGTCTGTGCGCTGCGTTTGATTCACTTCGCGACTTCCAATGAATCATGTCGGGTCAGTCGATAACGTTCGCCGCTGCGGGGGCAAACCAAATCGGGGCCGAGCTTTTCGCCGGCGCGGCTCATCCAGCCGGTGCGGCGTGCCGGTGAGCCGACAACAAGGGCATGCGCCGGCACATCGCGGGTGACAACCGCGCCGGCAGCTATGAAAGCGTATTCGCCAATGGTTACGCCGCAGACAATAGTGGCATTGGCCCCAATCGTTGCACCCCGGCGGACCAATGTGCGGCGAAACTCGGCCTTGCGGTTGACCGCCGCGCGCGGATTGAACACGTTGGTGAAGACACAGCTTGGTCCGCAGAAGACGTCGTCTTCCAGTTCCACGCCCTCGTAGAGGGAAACGTTGTTCTGGACCTTGCAGCCATCGCCGATGCGGACATTTGGGCCAGCCATCACGTTCTGGCCGAGCACCACGTCCCTGCCGATCGCGCAGCCGGGCAGGATGTGCACAAAGTGCCAGATTTTGGTGCCTTCTCCGAGGGTGACGCCGGGATCGACATAGGCGCTTTCGTGGATGGTGACGCCTGGATATGTCGCGACGGGATGGCTTGGCGATTGCGGCACGCGCTTCTGGCTCCGGTTGATGGCTGCCTGATCTAAAATATTCGCGATGCCGGTTGAAGCCCTGATACCGGACTCGAGACGCGTTGGTGTAATAGTACCGCGCTATGCCTCGGGGGCGGCCTTTACGATATTTCGCGCTTTCTGTTCACGCTATGAACGCAAGGCTTGACGTTCATGCCGTGAACAAATTAACAAACGGTTGGAGCCGCACCCCGGCTAAGTATCGCGGACGGGGCGGGGGGATTTGCATATGCTTGGCACTATCGAAGGCGGCAAGGCCGAAGAGGCCCGCATCATGCTGGGCCTGCTCGATTCGGTAGAGCGCAATGGCGGGCAGTCGCAGCGCCATCTCGCGTCGGAACTCGGGATCGCCCTCGGTCTAGTCAACGCCTATCTCAAGCGTTGCATCAAGAAGGGGCTCGTCAAGGCGAGCCAAGCGCCCGCGCGGCGTTATGTTTACTACCTGACCGCACACGGATTCGCGGAGAAATCGCGGCTGACGGTCGAATATCTTTCCTATTCCTTCGGCTTTTTCCGGCAGGCCAAGGCGGATTGCGCGCTGATGCTTGATGCGGCCAAGGCCAAGAACCTTGACCGCATCGTGCTCGCTGGGAAATCGGACCTCGCCGAAATCGCAGCGATCTGCGCGCATGAGAGCGACGTGACGATTGTGGGCGTAGTCGATCCTACTGCGGAGGCTGGACGCTTTGTCGGCCTGCCGCTCGCGCTTTCTTTCGAGGATCTCAACGAGGAATTCGACGCGGTCGCGATCACCGATCTTGCAGCTGCGCGTGACACATGCGAGATGGCGGTCGCCCGGTTCGGGGCCGAGCGCGTTCTGGTCCCAGAGATCTTGCGCGTGCGATTGCACAGCAATGCGGGGAGCGTCTAGGCATGGACCGGGCAACATCTCCCGCTCAGCAAAGCTTCGTCTGGTACGTTGTCCAGACGCAGCCGAACGCCGAGAACAAGGCGGCCTGGCACCTCACCCGGCAGGGCTTCGACGTCTATATGCCGCGTTACCGGCGGCGCAGACGTCATGCGCGGCGCGTCGACATGGTGCCGTCGGCGTTCTTCCCGCGATACATGTTCGTCGCCATCGATCTGGCATCGCAGCGCTGGCGTTCAATCCAGTCGACCATCGGTGTGTCGCGTCTGGTTTGCAATGGCGACCGCCCGGCGGCGGTTGCCGAGCGGATCGTGACGCAGTTGAAGAGTCGCGAAGACGTTGAGGGGTTCATCACGCTGGACCCTAAGCCCCTGTTTGCGCCCGGCGACAAGGTACGGGTGCAGGACGGTGTTTTCGAGGAATGCCTCGGCCTGTTTGAAGGAATGACCGACAACGAACGGGTGAGGATTCTTCTCGACCTGCTCGGCCGCAAGGTCCGGGTGCTGCTCGACGCGGACGTTATTGCCGCGGCGTGATTTCGTGCTGATCCGGATCATCCGGATCGACCGGGAGACTCAATGCGAGTCACCCGGACTGCGGTAGCGTGCGTATTTTTCATTTGCGCCTGCTCCGGCGGCAGGCGTGTTCACTCAAGCAGATGCAGCCATGAAAAACTTTGCTCTAATCGGTGCGGCCGGCTACATCGCCCCACGTCACATGAAGGCGATCAAGGCGGTCGGCGGGTACCTCAATGT
>JAEWCJ010000133.1 GCA_023390695.1 Pseudomonadota bacterium
CCCGCGCTGCCGTCTATGCCGCCGACTACGGCGAAGCGCGGCGACTCGCGCTTGCGACATCCGAGCCGCCGCGAAGCGTTGCGAAACAGCTTTTCCATATCGCGCCGAAGATCCGCGAGGTCGACGAGACGCTGCGCGCCGATTCCGCGTTGGCGCGGCAGGTGTTCGAGGTGCATCCCGAAGTTGCCTTCTGGCGGCTCAATGGCGAACGCGCCTTGAGCGAGCCTAAGAAGGTCAAAGGCAGATGCTACGAACCGGGACTGGCCCTGCGCCGCAAACTGCTGATCGCGGCCGGCCTCCCGGCGGATGCGGTCGAAACCATTCCGCCGAAGGGCGCCGGTCCCGACGATCTCCTGGACGCGCTTGCCTGCGCCGCCATCGCGCGGCGGATTCATGCGGGGCTGGCACAGCCATTTCCGAATCCACCGCCACGCGATTCTTATGGGTTGCCGATGGCAATCTGGGCGTGATTAATCCGTCCCAGCGCGGCGAGCCTGAGAAAGGTGGTGTCCATGGCGTTTCCGCAACGACTTGTTGAAGGCTACAGCGCCTTTCTGAGCGGCCGGCTTCCGGAAGAGCAGAACCGCTTTCGCGCCCTGGCGGAAGGCGGGCAATCGCCGGAGATCATGGTGATCGGCTGTTGCGACTCGCGCGTCTCGCCGGAAGTCATTTTCGACGCGCGGCCCGGCGAATTGTTCGTCGCGCGCAATGTCGCCAATCTGGTCCCGCCCTATACGCCGGACGGCGCACAACGCGCGGTGTCGGCCGCGCTGGAATTCGCCGTGCAGGCCCTCAAGGTGAAGCACATCGTGGTGTTGGGCCATGCACAATGCGGCGGCATCCGCGCTTATGCGGAAGATTCCGCGCCGCTGTCGCCGGGCGATTTCATCGGGAGCTGGATGGAACTAATCGCGCCAGCCGCCAAGGCGCTGGGGCCACGCGGCGAGGAATCCCTGCCCGACTATCTCGCGCAGCTTGAGAAAGCGTCCATGGTCACGACGCTCGACAACCTGATGACGTTTCCTTGCGAGCGCATTCTGGTCGAGCGCGGCAAGCTGCAACTGCACGCCGCCTATTTCGGCGTCGCCACCGGCACGCTGGCGGTGCTCGACAAGGAGAGCGGGGAATTCCGCCGCGTCGCGCCGGACGAGCACGCGCAGGTGTTTGCGACGCCAAGGTTTTGATGTTCTTCCCCTCTCCCCGCGTAGCGGGGAGAGGTCGATTTCCGAGCGTAAGCGAGGGAATCGGGTGAGGAGGCGTCTCAAAAGCACGTGCCTTGGAGAGGCCCCCTAACCCGCCTCGCCGCTATGCGGCTCGGCACCCTCTCCCCGTACACGGGGAGAGGGAAATTACGCCGCCTTTTTCTTCGCTTCGATCAGCTTGCGGTTGATCAGCGCTTCCGCGATCTGAATGGCGTTCAGCGCCGCGCCCTTGCGCAGATTGTCGGACACGCACCAGAGCGCAAGCCCGTTCTCGACGGTCGGGTCTTCGCGCACGCGGCTGACATAAGTCGCGTCCTCGCCGGTCGCTTCATACGGCGTCGCGTAACCGCCCGGCTCGCGCTTGTCGACGACCAGCACGCCCGGCGCACCGCGCAGTACTTCATAGGCTTCGTCGGTGGTGATCGGATTTTCGAATTCGATATTCACCGCTTCCGAATGGCCGACGAAAACCGGCACGCGCACGCAGGTGGCGTTCAGCTTGATCTTGGGATCGAGGATCTTCTTGGTCTCGACCACCATCTTCCACTCTTCCTTGGTGGAGCCGTCATCCATGAACACGTCGATCTGCGGGATGACGTTGAACGCGATCCGCTTCGGGAATTTCTTCATCTCGATCTCGCCGAGCGAATAGATCGCTTTCGTCTGACGATCGAGTTCGTCCATGCCGTCCTTGCCGGCGCCGGACACAGACTGATAGGTCGAGACGACGACGCGCGTGATCTTCGCCTTGTCATGCAGCGGCTTCAGCACGACGACGAGCTGCGCGGTCGAGCAGTTCGGATTGGCGATGATGCCCTTCTTGCGGAAGCCGGCGACGGCATCGCCGTTCACTTCCGGCACCACCAGCGGCACGTCCGGGTCCATGCGCCATTGCGACGAGTTGTCAATGACGACAACGCCTTGCGCCGCGATCTTCGGCGACCATTCCTTCGACACCGAACCGCCCGCCGACATCAGGCAGATATCGGTGTCGGAAAAATCGAAGTGCTCGAGCGCTTTGCACTTCAGCGTTTTTTCACCATAGGAGACCTCAACGCCCTGGGATTTGCGCGACGCAAGCGCGACCACCTCATCGGCGGGAAAGCGCCGCTCGGCCAGAATTTCGAGCATTTCGCGGCCCACATTGCCCGTGGCGCCGACAACCGCGACTTTGTAACCCATCGTTGACTCTCCGCAGGAAAATCGTCCCAGCACCGGGATTTCGGAAACCGGAACGCAGCGGCTTCTAAGCGAGAAATGCGGCAATTACAACGCCGGCCGCAAAAGGCCGGCCCAAGAAAACTGTCTTGGAGGCCGTCTTGCAAGCCGTTCAGCCCCGGCCCTTCGGGCGCCGGCGGGTTCCCCCGCCCAGCGTGTTCGCGCCTGCGCCGGAAAACACGGCGCCGGCATGGACAGGGTCACAATTCAACCAACAGCGCGGGATAGCCGCCGCGCAATCGGTACGTCCGCTCGCCGGTACCGTTGCCTGGCTGCATTCGCTGACGAATGCCGGAATAACGCTGAGCGAGCGGCTCCTTGCCGACGTTATCACCGTTGGAACATCGGCATTTGCCTGTCTTCTGATACGACTCCGTTCCATCCAGCGACCGTCGTTCAAATTCCCGGCACGCAGGTTTCGCCGCCAGCGCCCGGTCGCCCCGTCCAACCCGCTGTTGGACGAGATGGCCAGTTCCTGGCGCGGGGTTTTTGTCCGTACACTCGCCTATATCGGCGGTATTGCCGCCTTGTCGGTCATCGCTGCAGAACTGTTCCAGCCCGCGCCGGTCGTCGCCGCGGCAGAGCCTGCCCCGCGTTCGGAATGGATGACCGTCGCCAGGCCCTATCCCGCCTTTCATCTCAGCCTGCCGGACGCCACCGACGAACAGCGCTACGCGATCGAGCGGCACAGCGAGGGCGGCGGCCGCAAGGACATTCTGAGCTGGGGCCAGCCGGGCGAATCGCCCCGGTCCTTCATGGTCGAAATCTACCGTCCGGGCAGCGAACTCAACGGCGGCTTTGCGCCGCCCACCATAGAAATCGGCTTGCGGGCGGAGCAATTGACCGCCGCCATGCGCATGCGTGAGTCGCTGCCGATCGACACAAAATTCGGCCCGATGGCGACTGTCGATTTCAATATCGGCCGCCGCGGCGCCGGCCATTGCGTGGGCTTCGTGCGCACATTCGACGAGCCGCGCCTGCAGATTTCCGGCCTGTCGTGCAATAACGATGCTCTGGTCGATCGTTCCGCGATGGCTTGCGCACTCGATCGGCTGACGCTCATGTCGGCGGGCAGCGATCCCGACATTGCAAAGCTGTTCGCGCAAGCCGAGCTGAAGCGCAATTTCTGCGGACAGCGCGATCCGATCCTCTATGCAACGCCGCGGCGTTCCATGGAGCCGGTAAAGCCGGTTGCCTCGAGCTTGCGCGGCCGCATGGTGCGCTGAATCTCCTCCAACAAGCGGGACTTCACGTCTGTCTGCAAGCCCCGCTTGTGAGGAAGGAACGAACGGCGCTCGGATCCGCACGCCGCTTCATCGTTTCAGCGCTTCAAGAACGGATTCTGCCAGCCGCCGCCGGAGGGCGCGCGCGGCGGATAGGTCTGTTCCAGATAGTCCAGCACGACCTTGCGATCTGCATCATCCAGCGGCGGCATATTGTGCCGCGTGATCATCCAGTCGATCGAATCTTCCCACTGCCGGCGATTCATGCCCTGCGCAGCGACAAGCTTGAAATTATGGCAGGCGGTGCAAGCATAGAAGGTTTCGTCCCGCCCCGGACCGGCGGGAAATTCCTCCGGCGTTTCATCGCGTGGCGTGAATTGCGCCATTTCTCCCACCGCCGGGACGGTCTGCGTCAGAACAAGCGCGCAAACCGCGATCGCCGCCGATAGAGCGAGCCGCCGCGCAAAATGCGCGGCGGTCATTGCCGAATTGCACACAAGCATGCCGTCAACCAACCAGCACAGCGATGCGATGCATCGGGTTGGAACCGTATCCTTGCGGATTCCAGTTGCCGGCAACATGCGGCTGACGGTTGCCGCGTGAATCGGTCGCGCGCACCCAGATCTCGTAATAGCCGTCGGTCGGGAAATTCACGACGCCCGTCCAGCGTTGCCAATCATAGCGATTGCGCGGCTTGCCGAGCTTCATGCTGCGCCAGCTCGATCCATAATCGGTCGACACGTCAACAGACCGGACGGTGTTGTCGCCGGCCCAGGCGGCACCGCGCAATTCCAGCTTGCGGGTGCCCGCGGCCAGCTTGGTGCCGTTCGCCGGATTGGTAATGATCGAACGCACCGGCATCGATTCAAGATCGCGGAAGTTTTTCTCATCCGGCTTGTCGCCCGGCACCATGGGTTTGATCGGCACGCGATAGGACGTTCCGCCCATGCCCTGACCGTCGTGGATCTTGTCCCTGATCCAGATGCGGTTCAGCCACTTCGCCGACACCGAGCCGGGCCAACCGCCGATAATCAGGCGCACCGGGCCACCATGAATATTCGGCAGCGGTTTGCCGTTCATGTCCCAGACGATCAGGTTGTTCGGGTCGAGCAGCTTCTTGATCGGGACGCCGCGCGAGAGAGCGGGCTTGCTGGTGTCTCCGGACAGATGCGGGTCGGCGCCGTAATGTCCGCTGAACACCGCCGAGGACTTCACGCCTGCAGCTTTCAGCACATCCGCCACCCTGACGCCGGTCCACTGCGCACAGCCCGCCCCGCCATTGGTCCATTGATTGCCGCGCGCCTGCGGGCTGAAGAACGAGCGGCCGTTGCCGCCGCATTCCAGCACCATGTATTGCGACACCGGCTTGAATTTCTTCTTCAGCTCTCCAAGGGTCAGTTCCAGTTTGTTGTTGACCTCGCCGTCGATGACGATCTTCCAGGCATCCGGATTTTTGGTCTCTTCCGGCATCTGGCCGTTGTTGCGGATGAAGAATTTCTCGAACGGCGTCGTGGCATCGTCGAGCAGACTTTCCGGGGTCTCCGCCACCAGGGGCCGGTCGCCAAGCACGACCAGCTTGGGATCCTTGCCCGGGAAGTTCAGCGGCTGCGGCCCCTTCGGCGCGGCGCCCGCCGGCTTGTCCTGCGCCAGAGCCGCCGGAATCAGTCCGCTCGGCATATTGCCCCCAAATGGAATGGCACCGCCAACCGCCGCACCTACGGCCGCCAGACCGGCATTGCCGAGAAAACCACGCCGGCTGACTCCGGTTCCGCGGCCAAACACCACGGCATCCGCCCTTTCGGGATCATCCGCATAAAGCTCATCGATAGTCCGCTCGATCTTGGACATTGCTTTCTCCCTGGGCGCCGCATCCCCATGCCGCGCTTATGAGTTTTCCGCCGTGCCGTCGCGCGACGTATTCAATAATCCTAATGCGTTACCGGGCGTGGTCAATCTGCAACAAATCCGCCCTCCCAGGACCCACACGGCCGCCGAAAGCCTTGGCGTGCGGAACCAAAAACGCTTAATGTGCATTCGACTCAGGAATTTGCCGAGGATCGGACTTCATGCGCATTCTGACGCTTGCCGCCATCGTCGCCGGAATGGCCGGCGCGCTGATCATGACCGCGAGCCCTGCCGACGCGGCGAAAAAGAAGCGGACCGAATATTACACCGGCGACCGCTATTACACCGCGCAGACGCGACCGCGCTCGCGCATTGTGGTGCAGCGTCGCTCTTATCTCGACGCCGGCACCGAAGTTCTGCCGGGCGAACGCAAGTACACCGATTACGCCGTTCCCTACGGTTATTCGGCAATCGACACCGTTCTCGGCCCGAGCTTCACCTACGACCGCAGGCCGCTCAATAATCCTTGGGACGTCCCGCAGCGCTGGTGAGCCTTTCAGACGGATAATAAAAAAACGCGCGGCCTGAACCGCGCGTTTTTTTATTCAGCCATCATTCCGGTCTGTGCCCATCCTATTGAGCACAGGCCGGTAGGATCGAAACGGCTTATGCCGTCAGTTTCTCGATTTCGCCGATGATCGCATCGCCCATTTCGGCGGTGCCGACGGTCCTGGTGCCCAGTCCGGCAATGTCGCCAGTGCGCAGGCCGGACGCCAATGCGGCAGCAATCGCCTGCTCGACGATATCGGCTTCCTTCACCATGCCGAAGGAATAGCGGAGCGCCATCGCAAAGGACGCAATCATCGCAATCGGATTGGCCACGCCCTTGCCGGCGATATCGGGCGCCGATCCATGCACCGGCTCATACAGCGCCTTGCGCTTGCCAGTCTTGGGATCGGTCTCGCCGAGCGATGCGGAAGCCAGCATGCCAAGCGAGCCGGTCAGCATCGCCGCCACGTCGGACAGCATGTCACCGAACAGGTTGTCGGTGACGATCACGTCGAACTGCTTGGGCGCGCGCACCAACTGCATGCCGCCGGCATCCGCCAGCATGTGCTCGAGCTGCACGTCCTTGAATTCGCGCGCATGCACCTGCGTCACGACTTCGTTCCAGAGCACGCCGCTCTTCATGACGTTGCGCTTTTCCATCGACGTCACCTTGTTGCGGCGCTTGCGCGCCAGCTCGAAGGCGACGCGCGCGATGCGCTCGATCTCGTAGGTGTCGTAGACCTGGGTATCGATGGCGCGTTTCTGGCCGTTGCCGAGATCGGTGATCGTCTTCGGCTCGCCGAAATAGACGCCCCCGGTCAATTCGCGCAGGATCATGATGTCGAGGCCCTCGACCAGCTCGCGCTTGAGCGAGGAGGCATCCGCCAGTGCCGGGTAGGTCACCGCCGGACGCAAATTGGCGTAGAGCGCCAGATCCTTGCGCAGGCGCAACAGGCCGGCCTCCGGGCGCACGTCATAAGGCACGCTGTCCCACTTGGGACCGCCCACCGCGCCGAAGATCACGGCATCGGCCGCCTGCGCCTTGTCCATGGTCGCGTCGGTGATGGAGACCTTGTCGGCGTCGTAGGAGGCGCCCCCCACCAGTCCCTCTTCGGTCTCGAAGCGGCCCAGGCCCTTGTCGTTGAAGAATTTGATGAGTTTCTTCACCTCGGCCATGACTTCCGGACCGATGCCGTCGCCGGGGAGAAGAAGCAGCTTATGGGTCGCCATGACTCGCCTCGCTACCGTTGAAATGTCGGGCGGATTGCTAATGGGCGCGGGGGCGATTGGCAAGGCGAGGGTTTCGTTTCCCGTCGACAGGACAAGATGACGGGACCGGCAGGTCCAAGGCGGGGAGAGGGACCCGGCAATACCCTTTTCACCGCTTCGGTAAAAACCGGGAGCAGGCTATAGGTGGAATGGGATTCAAACGCTCGAAAAGCGACGGACATGACCAAGACCAGTTCGGGTAATTATTTTGAAGATTTCCGGCTCGGACAGACGATCCGTCATGCAACGCCGCGCACCGTCACTGTCGGCGATGTCGCCGTCTACAATGGCATCTTTGGACCGCGCTTCGCCGTGCAATCGTCGGATGCCTTCGCCAAAGCCATCGGTTACGAGCGCGCGCCGGTCGACGACCTGCTCGTCTTCCACATTGTCTTCGGCAAGACCGTTCCCGACATTTCGCTCAATGCGGTCGCCAATCTTGGCTACGCGAACTGCCGCTTCCTGCGACCGGTCTATCCGGGCGAGACATTGACCGCGGCGTCAGAAGTGATCGGTCTCAAGGAGAACTCCAACCGCAAGACCGGCATTGTCTCGGTTCGCTCCACAGGCTTCGGACAGGACGGAAGTCCGGTGCTGGAATATGTGCGCTGGGTGATGGTGCATAAGCGCAGTCCGACCGCTTCCACGCCCGGCGACCACATTCCGCGGCTGCCGACATCGGTCGAGCCGAATCTGCTCGGGGACGCCTGTCCGCCGATCAACACCAACGTCTTCGATCTGACCTTGTCAGGTTCGCCTCACAAGTTCGACAGTTATCGCGTGGGCGAGAAGATCGACCACGTCGATGGCGTGACCGTCGAGGAAGCGGAGCACCAGATCGCGACACGGCTCTATCAGAACACGGCCCGCATCCACTTCAATCATTTCGCCGAGAGCAAGGGCCGGTTCGGCGGCCGCCTGGTCTATGGCGGACATGTGATTTCGCTGGCACGGTCGCTGACATTCAACGGCCTCGCCAATGCGTTTCATATCGCGGCGATCAATGGTGGACGGCATGTCGCGCCGCTGTTCGCGGGCGATACCGTATTCGCGTGGTCGGAAGTGCTTGCAAAATCGATCTTGCCGCGGCGCGACGATCTGGGTGCGCTGCGGCTGCGTACAGTGGCGACCAAAAACCGTTCCTGCGCGGATTTTCCGTTCAAGAATGGAGATCAGGACGACGCGTCCGTCATCCTCGATCTTGATTACTGGGTGCTGATCCCGCGCTGAGTTTCTTCTTTATTGTCACTCCATTTTTCTCTGTCATCGCCCGCGAAAGCGGGCGATCCAGTAAAGAGATGCCGCCAAATCCTGGCACGGTCGGCATCTACTGGATGCCCCGCTTTCGCGGGGCATGACATCGAGAGGCAGAATACAGCCAATATTCACCCGTTCGCGGCGCGCAGATGATCCACGAGCTGCTGCGCGAAGGGCGGCAGCGCATCGTAATCGCGAATGCAGATGGTCAGATCGCGCGGCGCCCAGGCATCGTCAAGCGTCACTGCCTTGATTGCCATAGTCAGGGCGGCGCGCTGCGCCGTCGTTTCCGGCACGATGCCGACACCGACATTGTGTTCGACCAGGCGGCAGACAGCATCGAAGCTGCGCAACTGGATGCGCAGACGCAGTGGCCGGCCAATGCGGTTCGCCTTGGTCGCCAGAAATCGCTGCAGCGCGCTGGCGCGATCGAGGCCGACAAAATCGTAGTCGAGCACGTCGGCAAAGCCGATCCGCGACTGGTTGGCGAGAGGATGATCGCGGGACACCACCAGCACGAAGCGATCGCTGCGGAAGGGATAGGTGGTCAGCCGGCCGGCATCGACGGTCCCGGCAATGATGCCGATATCGGCGACGCCTTCCGCGATCAGGTCGACGATCTCGTCGCTCAGCCGCTCCTCCAGGTCGATGCTGATGTTGCGGTGTGTGGTCAGGAAGGAACTGAGCGTCTCCGGCAAAAACTCGGTCAGCGCGTTGGTGTTGGACAGAAGCGTGATCTGGCCGGCGAATCCGCCGGCATAGGCCCCGAGATCCTCGCGCATCCGCTCGGCCTGCGCGAGCATGGCACGGGCATGCTGGAGCAGGGTCCGGCCGGCCTGGGTCGGCTTGACTCCAAGCCGGCCCCGCAGCAGCAGCGGCACCCCCAATTCATCTTCCATGCTGCGGATGCGGGTGCTGGCGGCACCGAGGGCGAGATGAGCCCGCGCGGCCCCGTGTGTTATGCTGCCCGCCTCTACAACATGGCGAAAAAGATTCAGATCAGCCAGATCGAAACGCATATTTCATACATAACCTTCCCATTTCGCGAAGGCAAACTACGCAAAATAAGTTATTGTAAGCCGCATTTTCTTGGTGGTACTTCGCTGTTGGCGAAGTTTAGAAGTCAGCCAAAAGGCGGTATCGCTTGCCGCCGGAACGGCTCCTGGAGCGCAACCCGGGATTTCTACGCAGCCAGTCCATCCCCGGTCGCCAGGACCTCTTACGGAGCGCATCATGGCCGAACTCAAGCCTTCTCCGGCCAGCCAAAGGCCGCTGTCGCCGCATCTGCAAATCTACCGCCCGACGCTGACGATGACGCTGTCGATCGTCCACCGCATTACCGGCGGGGCCCTGTTTTTCGGCACACTGCTGCTGGCCTGGTGGCTGCTCGCGGCCGCTTCCGGCCCGACCGCCTACGGCAAATTCCAGTGGGTGATGGAAAGCTGGATCGGCCTGCTGGTGCTCTTTGGCTACACTTGGGCACTGATCCACCACATGCTCGGCGGCATCAAGCATCTGATCTGGGACACGGGCCGCGGCTTCGGCCCGGCTGAGCGGGAATGGCTGACGCTGGCCAATCTGATCGGCTCCGTCGGGCTGACCATCATTCTCTGGATCGTCGGCTTTCTCGTCACGGGAGGTGCATGATGGCTAACCAAAAAGGCATACGCACCCCGCTGGCGCGCGTTCGATATCTGGGCTCGGCGAAATCGGGCACCAAGCATTTCTGGCATCAGCGCGTCTCGGCAGTCGCCCTCGTTCCGCTGACCATCGCCTTCGTCCTGATCGTGGTCGGGCTGATCGGCCGCAACCACGCCGCCGCCGCACAGATCCTCGGCTCGCCCTTCGTTTCGATCGTGATGATCCTGTTCGCGATCTCGTCGGCCTATCACATGTGGCTCGGCATGCAGGTGATCATCGAGGACTATATCCATTCCGAGTCGAAGCTGACCTGGCTGATGCTCAACACCTTCTTCTGCTGCACGATCGCACTGACCTCCGTTTACGCGATCCTCAAGCTGTCTTTTGGAGTCTGATATGGCCGCGAACGGACATAACGGAGCGGCCACGCCCGCCATCAACGGCAAGGCCTATCCGATCGAAGATCACACTTTCGACGTCGTCGTGGTCGGCGCCGGCGGCGCTGGCCTGCGTGCTGTTGTCGGCGCCTCACAGGCAGGGCTGAGGACCGCCTGTATCACCAAGGTGTTCCCGACACGCTCGCATACGGTGGCGGCTCAGGGCGGCATCTCGGCGTCGCTCGGCAATATGGGCGAGGATGACTGGCGCTGGCACATGTACGACACCGTCAAGGGTGCCGACTGGCTCGGCGACCAGGATGCGATCGAATACATGGTGCGCAACGCGCCCGAAGCGGTCTACGAGCTGGAGCATTGGGGCGTACCCTTCTCGCGCACCGACGAGGGCAAGATTTATCAGCGGCCCTTCGGCGGCATGACCACACATTACGGCAAGGGCACCGCGCAGCGCACCTGCGCCGCCGCCGACCGGACCGGCCATGCCATTCTGCACACGCTGTATGCGCAGTCGCTGCGCCACTCGGCGGAATTCTTCATCGAGTATTTCGCCATCGACCTGATCATGGATCAGGAAGGTCGCTGCCGCGGCGTTATTGCGCTCAAGCTCGACGACGGCACGCTGCATCGCTTCCGCGCCAACATGACGGTGCTGGCGACCGGCGGTTACGGCCGCGCCTATTTCTCGGCGACCTCGGCGCATACCTGCACCGGTGACGGCAATGCCATGGTGCTGCGCGCCGGTCTGCCGCTGCAGGACATGGAATTCGTGCAGTTCCATCCGACCGGCATCTACGGCGCCGGCTGTCTGATCACCGAAGGCGCCCGCGGCGAAGGCGGTTATCTGGTCAATTCCGAGGGCGAGCGTTTCATGGAGCGCTACGCGCCGTCGGCGAAAGACCTTGCTTCGCGCGACGTCGTCTCACGTTCGATGACCGTCGAAATCCGCGAGGGCCGTGGCGTCGGCAAGAACAAGGATCACATCTACCAGCACCTCGACCATCTCGACCCGAAAGTCATCCACGAGCGCCTGCCGGGCATTTCCGAGTCGTCCAAGATTTTCGCCGGCGTCGACGTCACCCGTGAACCGATCCCGGTGATCCCGACCGCGCACTACAATAT
>JAEWCJ010000138.1 GCA_023390695.1 Pseudomonadota bacterium
TCCTGGTCGTGGTCGCGATCACCGCGCTGTCGGTGATCGTCGGCGAACTGGTGCCCAAGCGCATCGCCTTGCTCAAGCCCGAGCGCATCGCATCCTTTGTCGCGCGACCGCTGCAGATCGTGGTCATGATCGCGCGGCCGCTGGTCTGGATACTCGAGAACGCCACCGCCGTGCTGCTCTGGGCCTTGCGGGTGCCCGAGCGCCGCTCCGACAACGTGACGGAGGAAGAGGTCAAGCTCGCGATTGCAGAAGGCACGGAAGCCGGCGTCATCGACGAGGTCGAGGAAGAAATGATCCACGGCGTGCTCGCGCTCGCCGACAATTCGGTCGCCTCGCTCATGATCCCGCGGCCTGACGTCTACTGGGTCGATCTCGACGATGACAAGGAACAGATCACGCAGGAAATCGTCGACTGCCCCTATTCGCGCATCGTCGTCGTGCGCGACGGCGATCTCGGCCGCCCACTCGGCGTGCTGCAAAAGAAGGATCTGGTCGAGGACCTGATCGCAGGCCGCGGATTGCAGGTCGAGACCCACATCATCGATCCCGTCTTCGTGCCCGAAACCATGCCGGCGCTGCGCTTGCTGGAGACGTTCCGCAAGGTGCGCGTCCATATCGCTTTCGTCGTCGACGAATATGGCGACTTCCTCGGCATCGCCACGCTCAACGACGTGCTGGAAGCCATTGCCGGAGACCTGCCGGAAGAACATCTGCAGGGTTCCGGGGAAATCGTCGAACGCAGCGACGGCTCATTGCTGGTGGATGGCCGCGCATCCGTCTCCGACCTCGTGGAGAAACTGAAACTGGAGGATGTCAGCGGCGAGTTCCACACCGCGGCCGGCTTTGCGCTGGAGCGGCTGGCGCGCATTCCCGTCGAAGGCGATGCGTTCGAATTCGACGGCTGGCGCGTGGAAATCATCGATATGGACGGCAAGCGGATCGACAAGCTTCTGTTTACCCCCGTCCACAGCGAACAGGCCGACTGACCGCTACGGAATTGCGCCGTCACGCTGGCGTCGCCGCGCCGACGCCCTAGATTAAGCGGGGTCTTGCGGAGAATTCTCATGGCGAAGCAAACCGAGACGGCGGCACCGCGCGGGCGCAGGCTGCGCTCGCAGCTCTGGTTCGACAATCCTGACAATCCGGGCATGACCGCGCTCTATCTGGAGCGCTATCTCAATTACGGCCTGACGGTGGAGGAACTGACCTCGGGCAAGCCGATCATCGGCATTGCGCAGACCGGCAACGACCTCACGCCCTGCAACCGCCATCACCTCGACCTCGCAAAGCGCGTGCGTGAGGGCATCCGCGACGCCGGCGGCATCGCCTTCGAATTTCCGGTGCATCCGCTGCAGGAAACCGGCAAGCGGCCGACTGCCGCGCTCGACCGGAATCTCGCCTATCTCGGTCTCGTCGAAGTGCTCTACGGCTATCCGCTCGACGGCGTCGTGCTGACCACCGGCTGCGACAAGACCACGCCCGCCTGCATCATGGCCGCCTGCACCGTCAACATTCCGGCAATCGTCTTGTCCGGCGGACCGATGCTGAACGGCTGGTGGAAAGGCAAGCGCTCCGGCTCCGGCACCGTGATCTGGCAGGCGCGCCAGGATCTCGCCGCCGGCAAGATCGACTACAAGGAATTCCTCGATATCGCCGCCTCATCCGCACCGTCCATCGGCCATTGCAACACGATGGGCACCGCCTCGACCATGAACGCACTGGCGGAGGCGCTCGGCCTGTCGCTGCCCGGCTGCGCCGCCATCCCCGCGCCCTATCGCGAACGCGCGCAGATCGCCTACGAGACCGGCAAACGCGCAGTCGAGATCGTGCACGAGGATCTCAAGCCATCCGACATCCTCACCCGCGAAGCCTTCGAGAATGCCATCGTCGCCTGCTCGGCCATCGGCGGCTCGACCAACGCGCCGATCCATATCAACGCGATCGCACGCCATATCGGCGTGCCGCTGGCCATCCAGGACTGGGAGAGGATCGGCTACGATGTGCCGCTGCTCGTCAACATGCAGCCGGCCGGTTTCTATCTCGGCGAGGAATATTACCGCGCCGGCGGCCTGCCCGCGGTGATGCATGAATTGCTGAAGGCGAAGCGCATCCACGGCCAGCCGCTGACGATCAACGGCAAGACCATGGCCGGGAATGTGCGGCACGCAGAGGTGCAGGACTTCGAGGTCATCAAACCTTACGACAGACCGTTGAAGGAGAAAGCCGGCTTCCGTGTGCTGCACGGCAACCTGTTCGATTCCGCCATCATGAAGATCAGCGTGATTTCGGACGAGTTCCGCGACCGCTATCTGTCAAACCCGAAGGACCCGAATGCCTTCGAGGGCCGCGCCGTCGTGTTCGAGGGACCGGAAGACTACCATCACCGCATCGTTGATCCCGCGCTCCAGATCGACGAGCACACGATGCTGTTCATCCGCGGCGTCGGGCCGATCGGCTATCCGGGGGCGGCGGAAGTGGTGAACATGCAGCCACCGGCGGCGCTGATCAAACAGGGGATCACATCGCTGCCCTGCATCGGCGACGGCCGGCAATCCGGAACCTCCGCCTCGCCGTCGATCGTCAACGCCTCGCCGGAAGCTGCTGCCGGCGGCGGCCTCGCCTTGTTGGAAACCGGCGACCGCGTCCGTATCGACCTCAACACCGGCACTGCCAATATTCTGATCTCCGACGACGATCTGGCGAAGCGGCGGGCGGCGCTGGACAAACGCGGCGGCTTCAAGATCCCGGACAGCCAGACACCATGGCAGGACATCTATCGCAGCATGGTGGATCAAATGGCGGACGGTCAGGTGCTCAAGCCCGCGGTCAAATATCAGCGG
Organism: Pseudomonadota bacterium; assembly: GCA_023390695.1. Next base: position 2,841 of record JAEWCJ010000138.1, read on the forward strand.
GTTGCACAGGTTGCCGCCGCTCCGCGCGACAATCACTAGATTGACTGCATAAGCTTTTCTTATTTTCAACAGCCGAAAATTTGATTGCCAGCGAGACGCTGCGAAACCACGTCGCCGTCCGGGCATGTTGACTTGGCTGCGCCCGCAACGGATGCTCCCGGCATAAGACATAAGCCGCCTTCAGGCGGCATCGGGAGGAAGCCATGAAGATCCGCACTTTGGTGCAGTCGCTGGCTATTGCCGCGATTGTCTCCGCCGCCTCGGCGGCGTCTGCACAAGAAACGATTCGCCTGCGCATCGCCTCCGGCCATCCGCCGGTGAATACCTATGTCAATCTAATGCAGAACTTCTTCGTGCCGGAGGTGAGCAAGCGCGTCGCTGCGCGCACCAAGCACAAGGTCGAATTTGTCGAAGGCTATGGCGGCGCCATGGTGAAGGTGGCCGACACGCTGGAAGGCGTCCAGTCCGGCATCATCGATATCGGCGGTTTCTGCTTCTGTTTCGAACCGTCGAACCTGCCGCTGCATGCCTTCCAGGTGATGCTGCCCTTCGGCACCATGAGCCCGGTGATGAGCGTGAAGGTCGCACGCGAGGTCTATGATCAAGTTCCCTATATGTCGAAAGTGTTCGAGGACAAGTACCGGCAGAAGCTGATCGCCCTGATCGCCGACAACGGGTACAACCTCGGCACCAATTTCGAATGGAACAAGGTGTCGGATCTGAAGGGCCAGAAACTGGCCGGCGCCGGGCTCAATCTGAAATGGCTGGAATATGCCGGCGCGACGCCGGTGCAGTCCTCGCTGCCGGACGCCTACACCTCGATGCAGACCGGCGTGTATAACGGCTGGATCATGTTCCCGTCGGGCTGGGTGAACTTCAAGCTCTTTGAAGTCGGCAAGGTCTATACCGAGATCGGCTTTGGCGCGATCACCTGGCACGGCCTGACCATCAACAAGGCGCGCTTCGATAAGCTCCCAAAGGACGTGCAGGACATCATTCTGGAAGTGGCGAAGGAATACGAAGCCAAGACCGGAACGGTGAACGAGGAGAACTACCCCAAGCAGCTCGACGAACTGAGAGCCAAGGGCACGAATGTCCGCCAGTTGCCGGAGGAAGTGCGCGCCGACTGGGCGAAGTCGCTCGCCGCATGGCCGCGGGAGAAGGCGAAGGAGCTCGATGCGCAGGGCCTGCCGGCCACGCAGGTGCTGGAACTGACATTGGCCACCGCCGAGAAGCACGGCCATAAATGGCCGCTGCGCTATACGATCAAGTGACTGACCCGGGCGGCAGATTCCGGTCTGCCGCCTTTTTCGTGCGATCGCGTTCAGGGGATGTAACGTGCTCGATGAAATCAATGCGCGCCTGGTGCGCGTTCTGCTGGCTCTGGCCGCGGTGATCATCTTCTGCCTCGGCTTCCTGATCGTTGCGGATGTCATCGGCCGGGTGATGTTCAACGCACCGGTCAAAGGCACACCAGAGCTCGTCTCGATGTCCATCGTCATCATCTGCTTCCTGCTGGCCGCCTATGCGGTGCAGAGCGGCGGCATGTTGCGGACGGATATTCTTGTCGGATTGTTCGGCCCGCGCGGCGTCGCCTTCGCCGATCTCCTGTCAGGTCTGCTTGGTCTCGGCTTCTTCATCCTCATCGTCTGGGGCGGATATGAGCCAGCGCTCCATGCCTGGGTGAGCAACGAATTTGAGGGAGAAGGCGCGTTGCGCGTTCCCGTCTGGCCGGCACGCTTCGTGGTGGTGATCGGATCGCTGCTCGTGGTCGTCATCTATGCGCAACAGGCCGTGATGGCGGCGCTCGCCTTGCTCGGCCTCGCGCAGCCGCAGGAGAAATCCGAAGGCCCCTCTCTCCTCTGACAGGACGATCGGACCATGTTCGGCACCAGCGAAATGCTCATCATCATCGTCGTCCTGCTCGCGCTGGTGTTCAGCGGCGTGCATATCGCCATCGCCCTCGGCATGACCGCCGCCATCGGCGTCTACCTGATGACGGGCGACATCGAGGTCGTCCGCACCTTCGTTGCGAACACCGCGTATGAAGCCTTGCGCGACTACGTCTTTGCGGTGATTCCGCTGTTCATGCTGATGGGCGATTTCCTTGCCAAATGCGGTGCGGCGACGGACCTGTACACATTGGCCAACCGCTTGAGCCGCTGGCTGCCGGCACGGCTGGCGGTGGCCACCATCATCGCCAATGCCATTTTTGCGTTCGTCACCGGCGTCAGCATCGCCGCGGCGGCCGCCTTCTCGCGCATCGCCTATCCGGAAATGCGCCGCTACGGCTATGAGCGCAAATTCGCGCTCGGCTGCATCGCCGGCAGCGCCTGCCTCGGCATGCTGATTCCGCCCTCGGTGCTGATGATCGTCTGGGGCGTGCTCACGGAAATCTCGATCGGCAAGCTGTTCCTCGCCGGCGTTCTCCCGGGCGCACTGCTGGCGAGCGGCTTCTCCGCCTATGTGGTCGGTGCGGCGATCCTGAAACCGTCGCTGGTCGGCGGCGGCATGGACCGGCCGCTCAGGACGGCATCGCTTGGCGCTGCCGTGACCACTCCGCAGGCGATCGATCCCGACGAGCAGCCGATCGGCCCGCTGCTGTTCAGCACCGCGCTTGTGATGCTGTTGATCATGGGCGTGCTGGGGGCGATCTGGCTCGGCTATTGCACGCCGACCGAAGGCGCCGGCGTCGGCGCGGTGGGCGCGCTCATCATGGCCATGATCAAGGGCATCTCGCCGCGCGAAGTCTGGCAGGTGGTGCTCAATGTCGGGCGCACATCCGGCCCGCTGCTGCTGCTACTATTCTGTGCGCAGCTTTATTCCCGCGTCCTCTCGATGACCGGCTTCACCGACGCCGCCAAGGCGTTCCTGCTGGACGCCGGTCTCGGGGCCTGGGGCATTCTGGCGATCATGATCGCCATCTGGTTTGTCCTTGGCTGTCTGATCGATTCGATCTCGATCATCCTGCTGACAGTCCCGATCTTCGCTCCCATTGCCGCCACACTCGGTTTCGACCCGATCGCTTTTGCAATTATGGGAATTATTGCCATTGAAACCGGACTCATCACGCCCCCCTTCGGCATCCTCGCGTTTACCGTCAAGGCGGCGGTGACGGAACGCGGCGTCACCCTGGCGGAAATCTTCTGGGGCTCGATTCCCTACTGGATCATCCTGCTGCTGGTCGTGGCGGCGGTTGCCATCTTCCCGCAGATTGCAACATATCTGCCCAGTCTGTAGGACTGGCGCAGCCGCGCCATGCATTGCCGCCATGGCCGCCTCTCATGCCGGCGCATTGACACGCCGTCCGGCAGAGGGTCGAGTCGCGGCAGCTTCATGTCGATTGGATTGACCTTATGCCGAGTATTGCCGACAAGCGCCGCGAATTCCGACGCCTGCACGAAAGCGGTTGCTTCGTCATTCCCAACCCCTGGGACATCGGGACGACGCGCTATCTGCAGCATCTGGGGTTCAAGGCGCTCGCCACCACAAGTCTGGGTTATGCCTTCTCGCAGGGCCGTGCCGACAATGCCGTGCCGCGCGACATGATGCTGGCTCATATCGCCGAGATCGTGTCCGCCGCCGACGTCCCGGTGAACGCCGATTTTGAAGGCGGTTATGCCGACGACCCCGAGGGTGTTGCCGAAAGCGTGCGCCTGTGCGTACAGACCGGCGTTGCCGGATTGTCGATCGAGGACTCCACCGGCAACAAGGACAAGACTCTCTACGATATCGATCATGCGCTGGCGCGCATCAAGGCCGCGCGCAAAGCCATCGACGATACCGCACCCGACGTGCTGCTGACCGCGCGCAGCGAAGGATTCATCCGCGGACGGCCCGATCTCACCGAGACCATTCGCCGGCTGCAGGCCTTCGCCGAGGCCGGCGCCGATTGCCTCTATGCCCCCGGCATCAAGACCCGCGAGGAGATCACCGCGGTCGTGCAGGCGGTGGCACCGAAACCGGTCAACCTGTTGATGGGGTGGGCCGGAGATTTCACGGTCGGAGAGCTCGGTGCGCTCGGCGTGCGCCGCATCAGCGTCGGCGGCGCATTGGCGCGCGCCGCCTGGGGCGGCTTCATTCGTGCCGCACGGCAGATCGCAATCGGCGGAAGCTTTTCCGGCTTTTCCGATGCGGCGCCGGCCGCCGATCTGAATGCACTGTTCGGCGACGACCTCAAGCGGCGCTCGGCCCCGTGACCGGGACCCTGCCCGTCGGCGATCCGGTTGACGCGGCACCCGCGCGGAAACCGGACGCAGTGCGGCTGCCGGGACGCTTTGGACACATCGAGAAGCTCAACGCGGAACGGCATGCCGCCGGTCTGTGGGATGCAGTGCGCGGCCACGATGACATCTGGACGTATATGGCCTATGGGCCGTTCGCGAGCGAAGCGGCCTTCGCCGACTGGCTGACGACGCGCGCAAGCCTGGAAGATCCTTGCGCCTATGCCATCGTTGACAATAACGGACACGCAGTCGGCATTGCCACGCTGATGGAGATCGTTCCCGGCATGCGCAGGATCGAAGTGGGGCACATCCTCTATTCACCCGCCCTGCAGCGCACGCCGCTTGGCACCGAAGCGCAATATCTTCTGGCGCAATATGCATTCGGGACGCTCGGCTATCGCCGCTATGAATGGAAGTGCAATGCGCTGAACGCCGCCTCCCGGCGCGCGGCCCTGCGCTATGGTTTCACTTTCGAAGGCATCCTGCGCCAGCATATGATCGCCAAGGGCCGCAATCGCGACACCGCCTATTTTTCAATGCTGGCCGGCGAGTGGCCCGCGCGCAAGGCCCAGTTCGTGCACTGGCTGGCGCCGGAGAATTTCGGTCCTGATGGGCGGCAGAAGACACGCCTTGCCATGCCCGGCGCGATATCCTGATGGAGCGGCGGGCCATCTGAACGATCATGTCTTGAGTCATCACAAGGGCGAACGCGACATGCATATCCTCGTCACCGGCGCGGCCGGAATGATCGGCCAAAAACTGATCGAGCGGCTGGTGCATGACGGCGCCCTCAACGGCAAGCCGATCGACAAGCTCACGCTGGTCGACATCGTTTCGCCGGAACCGCCGGCGGCCTTGCTGGACCGCAGCGAAACGCACGCCGTCGACCTGCCCGAGCCGGGCGTTGCGGAAAAACTGATCGCGGCGCGGCCAGATGTGATCTTTCATCTCGCCGGCATCGTATCGGCCGAAGCGGAAACGAATTTCACCAAAGGCTACCGCGTCAACCTCGACGGCATGCTGTTCCTGCTGGAGGCGATCCGCAGAACCGGGGACGGCTACCGGCCGAAGCTCGTTTTCAGCTCCTCCATGGCGGTCTATGGGGCGCCATTTCCGGATTCCATCCCGGACGATTTTCAGCTCACGCCATTGACGTCGTATGGCACGCAGAAGGCGGTCTGCGAATTGCTGCTCGCCGATTACACGCGCCGCGGCTTCATCGATGGCGTCGGCATCCGCCTGCCCAGCATCTGCGTGCGTCCCGGCAAGCCGAACAAAGCGGCGTCCGGATTCTTCTCCGGCATCATTCGCGAGCCGCTGGCGGGACAAGAGGCAGTCCTGCCGGTGGCGGAGAGCATTCTGCATACCCACGCCACGCCGCGTTCCGCCGTGGGTTTCCTGCTTCATGCGGCAGCCCTGACACCGGAGCAATTGGGGCCGCGCATCAATCTCGCCATGCCCGGCGTCTGCTGCACAATCGGCGAGCAGATCGCCGCGCTGCGGCGGATCGCCGGCGACAAGGTCGCGAGCCGCATCCGCCACCAGCCCGACGAGCTGATTGTCCGGATCGTCGACGGCTGGCCGCATCGCATGGATGCCGCCCGCGCCCGGGAGCTGGGATTCCGGGCGGAAAATACCTTCGACGACATCATCCGCATCCATATCGAGGAGGATCGCGGCGGGCATTTCGTAGGCTGAATCCAGCCGGCTTGCGCTCAGCCGGCGATTCCTTACATTGCGGGCAAGTCACAGAGGATCAGCATGAGCTACGTGGAAGCCGCGCTTGCGCCGATGCGCAAGACCGGACAGATCAAACTGCACGGCCCCCAGGCCTTTGCCGGCATGCGCAAGGCCGGCCGGCTGGTCGCCGAATGTCTCGACATGCTGACCGACGAGGTGAAGCCCGGCATTCCCACCGAGCGCATCGACAAATTGGCCTTCGAATTCGCCATGGATCACGGCGCCCTGCCGGCGACGCTGATGTATCGCGGCTATCGCAAGTTCACCTGCACCTCGATCAATCATGTCGTCAGCCACGGCATCCCGAACGAGAAACCGCTGCGGGAGGGCGACATCGTCAATATCGACGTCACCCTGATCCTGGACGGCTGGCATGGCGATTCCAGCCGCATGTATGCGGTCGGCGAAATCCCGCGCCGCGCCGAGCGGCTGATCGAAGTCACTTATGAATCCATGATGCGCGGCATTGCCGCGATCAAGCCGGGCGCCACCACCGGCGATATCGGCCACGCCATCCAGACCTTTGTCGAAGCCCAGCATATGAGCGTGGTGCGCGACTTCTGCGGTCACGGTCTTGGCCGCCTGTTCCATGACGAGCCGAACATCGTGCATGTCGGCCGTCCCGGAGAGGGCACGGTGCTGCGGCCGGGCATGCTCTTCACGGTCGAACCGATGATCAATCTCGGACGTCCGCATGTGAAAGTGCTGTCCGACGGCTGGACGGCGGTGACGCGCGATCGCTCGCTGTCGGCGCAATTTGAGCACTCCGTCGGCGTCACCGAGACGGGTGTCGAAATCTTCACCCCCTCGCCCAAAGGGCTCGACAAGCCGCCTTACCGCGCCGCGGCGTAATTCGGCATTTGCAAACGCCCGCTTTCGCGTCATCCTGACACCTCCGGGTGAGGCAGCGGGGCAATGGCGGACAGGAAAGTCGGCGAGCGCGCGGGCGGCCTGGAAGAGGCGTCACCGCATTACCACGGACATCGCGAACGCCTGCGTGCGCGTTTCCGCGAAGCCGGAACCGACGCGCTTTCCGACTACGAGATGCTGGAATTGCTGCTGTTCCGCGCACTGCCGCGCCGCGACGTGAAGCCGCTGGCCAAACAGCTCCTCACCAAATTCGGCTCCTTCGCGGAAGTCATTTCAGCGCCGGAAAAGCGGCTTGCCGAAGTAAAAGGGCTGGGCGATTCCGCGATCACCGAACTGAAGATTGTCCAGGCCGCGGCAAGCCGCCTCGCCAAAGGCGCGCTGCAGAAACGGACGGTGCTGTCGTCATGGTCGGCGGTGCTCGATTATTGCCGCACGGCCATGGCCTTCGCCGACAAGGAACAATTGCGCATCCTGTTTCTGGACAAGCGCAATCAACTGATTGCGGACGAGGTGCAGCAGACCGGCACCGTGGATCACACGCCGGTCTATCCGCGCGAAGTGATCAAGCGGGCGCTGGAATTATCAGCGACCGCAATCATCATCGTGCACAACCACCCGTCAGGGGATCCGACGCCGTCGCACGCCGACATCCAGATGACGCAGTCCATCATCGGCATCGCAAGCCCGCTCGGCATCTCCGTGCACGATCACATCATCGTCGGCAAGGAAGGCCATGCCAGCTTCAAGGGATTGCGGCTGATCTGACGGCCGTTCGCGCTACTTGCGGCTCATGGTCATGCCGCCGGGCGTTTCCGGCACGCGCTGCCATTTGTTCGGCTCGTATTCCTCGAAGCGCAGGCTTTGTCCATTCGTCGAGGACAGCACCAGCTCGCCGCGATCCATGCGCCAGTTCACGGGATTGATCCGCGTCACCGCGCCGTCGCAGCCGGACTGCACGCGCAGGGCATAACCCATCTCGCCGCCGGCGCCGTTATTGGTGAGCGACAGCGTGCAAATGTTCTTGCCGGCGCGCGCGATCGTCCAGTCGCCGAACATGTCTTCCGCAGTGCGCGCGGCGGGAGCAGCAGCCGATGCGTGACTCTGCAGAAAATACAATCCCTCGCTGCCGCGCTCCGCTTCGTACATGCCGCTTTCGACTTCCATGAAATCGAATACGGTGCGGCCTCTCGCATCGAGCAGCCGCAAATCGTCCTTCACCAGCGCCCACGCCTCCACCTGCTTTGTGGCCGGAAAAACCGAAGCGCAGGATTGCTCAAACTCAACCCTGAAGCCGCCTTTGACCGGGTCGGTCTTGAAGGTGAGATTGCAGGTCTTTTCGCGGTCGGCGGTGGACATCTCCCAGCCTCCCGCGACGGCCTTGACGGCCTCGCTTGGCGATTGCGCGAGCGCCGAAAGCGGCGCCAGCAGCGCAGCCAGCAAAATCGGTACAGTTTTACGCATCCGACAAATCCCCCCTGGGACGCCGGAACGCTAGCACATCCTGCGCCGCGGTCACCCGCGCTTTTGCGGCGGATAGGGCGTCTCCGGGACCGGAGTTAACGGCGGCTTCCCGGAAAACCAGGCCAGCAGATTGTCGACCACCAGTTGGTCCATCGCCCGCCGCGTATGCTCCGACGCGGAACCGAGATGCGGAAGCAGCACCACGTTGTCCATCGCGATCAGCTCTGCCGGCACATGCGGCTCGTTAACGAACACGTCGAGCCCCGCCGCCATGATGGTCTTCGATTTCAAGGCTTCGATCAGGACCGGCTCGTCGACGACGGAACCGCGCGCCATGTTGATCAGGATACCGTTGGGGCCAAGCGCCTCCAGCACCTGCCTGTTGATGAGATTCCTTGTCGCCGCACCGCCCGGCACGATCACCATGAGCGTATCGACATCGCGCGCCATGGCGACAAGATCGGCGTAATATTTATAGCTCACATCCTTTTGCGGATTGCGCGCGTGATAGACCACCGGCACACCGAACGCTTCGAGCCGCCGCGCAATCGCTTTTCCGATACGGCCCATGCCGACCACTCCGACCGTGCGATCGCGCAACGTCGCCCGGCTCAGCGGATAACCCTTCTCGACCCATCTGCCGGCGCGCAGATACTTGTCGGCTTGCGGCAGCTCACGCACGGTGCAAAGCAGAAGGCCAAGCGCGGTATCGGCCACCTCCTCGTTCAGAACGTCCGGGGTGTTGGTCACCACGATGCCGTGCTCGCCCGCCCATTTGGCATCGACATGGTCGTAGCCGACGCCGAAGCTCGCCACGATTTCCAGCTTCGGAAAGCGCGACATGAAGGGGCCATCGACCTTGTTGGCCGTATAGGCGACGGCCATTCCGCGAATCTTCGGCGCGACCTCTGACAGAAACGCCTCGCGGTCCTTCGCCTCGAACAGCTTGTGCAGGTTTGTATGCGGCGACAGTCCGTTGACGATCACCGGCTTGGACGCACCGATCAACAGGATATCGGTCTTGTCTGCCGCCATGTCTATTCCTCCCCAAAGCGCTCTGAAACTTGCCGCAATTTATCGGTCTTGCTGCATGTCGATTAGCACATGTCCGGCTTGCGGCAAGCCCCTTCCTACGCCTACGCCTAGGTACCCTCGTCAGATCGGCCTCCTTCCAATCACGCGATCAGAATCATGAACATCGCTACCGTCCAGACCATCCGCAAAATCGTGCTCGCCCTCGGCATTGCCGCTGGCGTCTTTGTTTTTGCCGTGACCGATGCCCGGCATGTAACAGGCAGCGCGGCCCACGAACTGATCGAGTGGGCAGGTTTCGTGCTGATCGCCATATGCATCCTCGGCCGGACTTGGTCGTCCCTTTACATCGGCGGGCGGAAGATCGAGGAGCTGGTGATGGTGGGTCCCTATTCGATCATGCGAAATCCGCTCTATTTTTTCTCGATCCTGGGTGCAACGGGTGTCGGCGCACAATCCGGCAGCATCGTGATCGCGCTGATCTGCGGGGCGATCGCACTCACCGTCTTTTACGTCGTGGTAAAGCAGGAAGAAAAAGTCCTGTTAGGCCGCTATGGCGAGAGCTACCACGCATTCATGGAGCGGGTGCCGCGCTTCCTGCCCAGACCCTCACTCTGGACAGACGAGCCGACACTGACGATCCGCCCGCCGCGCGTGCTGATGACATTCGCCGACGCGCTGGTTTTCCTGTTGGCAATTCCGCTCGCAGAAGGCTTCGAGTATCTTCAGGATCTTGGGATGCTGCCCGTCCTCCTGACCCTGCCCTGAACCTTCGTCGCCCTTCACCGGACATTCACGATGTCCGACGTCATCCCTGGCCCGAACAGCGAGCTCTCTGGCACCGTTCGTTTTGAACATATGCGACGGTGACACTGTGCCCAGATATTACGGCAGAAGCGGCCGGACCGCTCGCCATCTCTCTTGGCTTGTCCGCACCGGCAAGCGATAACGGTCAGACATTCTCGACCACGGCTTAGGCAGCTACGATGCATTTCTGCTTGGCTGCATTTTACCGCCGAAGAACGTCACACCTGATCCGCGAAAGCGGCATGAGCGAATGACACCGAAACCTGGTTTCTCCGAAGCCGTCAGAACCTGGTTCAAGATCGGCTGCCTCGGTTTCGGCGGACCGGCCGGCCAGATCGCGCTGATGCATCGCATTATCGTCGACGAAAAGAAGTGGGTCGACGAACCGCGCTTCCTGCACGCACTGAATTTCTGCATGCTCCTGCCCGGACCGGAGGCGACCAAGCTGGCCGCTTATATCGGCTGGCTGATGCATGGGGTACATGGAGGCCTGGCCGCCGGCATCCTGTTCCTGTTGCCCGGCGCATTCGTGATGCTCGGTCTCAGCCTCCTCTATGCCTTGGGACGCGGTGTCCCGCTGATCGAGGGCGCCTTGTTCGGAATCAAGGCGGCGGTGCTTGTCATCGTGGTCGAAGCGCTGATCCGCATCGGAAAGCGCGCGCTGAAAACATCGCTGCTGGTCTGCATCGCGGGAGCGGCTTTTGTCGGCATCTACTTTCTGGATTTGCCCTTTCCGCTGATCGTGGTCGCGGCCGCTTTGACAGGATTTGTGGTAGCGCGCATTGCGCCCGCGCAACTCGGCCTGTCCGGCGGCACAGTTCAACTCGCCGCTCCGCATCCGGGACGCTGGCGACAAGCGGCAATGGCGTTCGTCATCGGAGGGCTGGTTTGGTGGGCACCGGTCGCGCTGGCCGCGCTGCTGCTGGCGCCGACGCATATCCTTGTCGGCATCGGCATCTTTTTCTCGAAGCTGGCGGTCGTCAGCTTCGGCGGCGCCTATGCCTTGCTGGCGTATATGGCCCAGCAAGTGGTCGAGACCAACGGCTGGATGACGGCAACCGAAATGATCGACGGGCTCGGTCTCGCCGAAACGACGCCGGGTCCGCTCATTCTGGTGACGCAGTTCGTCGGCTTTCTGGCCGCCTTCCGGGATGCGGCGCCCTTCTCTCCCCTTGTCGGCGGCCTGCTCGGCGCGGCCATGGCGACCTGGGTGACGTTCGTGCCGCCGATGCTCTGGATCTTTGCCTTCGCGCCCTTCGTCGAGCAATTGCGTGCCAATGCGCGGCTGACCGGCGCACTCACCGCCATCACCGCGGCGGTCGTCGGCGTCATCCTCAATCTGACGGTCTGGTTCTCACTGCATGTGTTGTTCGGTCACGTGCAGGAAGCGCGTTACGGCTGGCTGCGCTGGTATGGCTTCGATCCGGCCAGCGTCGATGTGGCAGCGGCGGCGCTGGCGGTGATCGCAGCCATTCTGGCCTTCCGGCTGCGCTTCGGGCTGGTCACGCTGGTTGCCGTGATGGCCGGTCTCGGGATCGCCGCCAAACTGCTGCTCGGCGTATAAGCTCAGGCCTCCTGCGCCGCGGCACTGTCGTGCCAGCGCCGCAGCACCAGATGCGAGAACCACGACAGCGCGGCGAAGATCACGATGCCGGTGACCGAGAGCAGCAGCAACGCTGCGAACATGCGCGGGATATTGAGACGATAGCCGGACTCGGCGATGCGATAGGCGAGGCCGGATCCCGCGCCGGCGGAACCCGCGGCGATCTCGGCGACCACGGCGCCGATCAGCGACAAGCCGCCGGCGATCTTCAGGCCGCCCAAGATGAAGGGCATCGCCGCCGGCAATTTCAATTCCCACAGCACTTGCCAGCGGGACGCACCGTAAAGCCGGAACAGCTCGACCAGATTGCGATCGACGGAGTTGAGGCCGAGGGTCGTATTCGCCAGCACCGGGAAGAAGGCGACGATCCAGGCGCAGGCCAGCACCGCCGCGTGCTGCGGAAGATAGATGAGTAGCAGCGGCGCGATCGCCACCACCGGCGTCACCTGCAGGATCACCGCATAGGGATAGAGCGAATACTCGACCAGGCGCGACTGGTTGAACAGGATCGCCAGTCCGACGCCCCCGACGGCGGCGAGCAACAAGCCCTGAAAGGTCGTGGAGAGAGTCGACAGCAACGACAAAAACAGAATGCCCCAATCCGCGATCAGCGTCGTCAGGACCAGACCAGGGCTGGGCAACATATAGGGCGGCAAACCCCTCACGCGCACGGCCAGGTCCCAGATCAGAACGCCGAGGCCGAGCGCCACAACCGGCAAGGCCGCACGCAGCACGCGCTCGCGGCGGCTGCGGTCGCGGCTTTCTTCCTCGCGCTGGCGCCGCGTCTTTCTCTTCCTCATGCCGCCGCATCCTCGGCCATTGCCTGCATCAGCGCCTCGGAGACACGGCGGCACAGGGCAGCGTAGTCCGCCGAGGTCCGGAAGGATTCGGCGCGCGGATAAGCTGCGTCGATCTCGATCTCGGCAAAGATGCGGCCGGGCCGCCGCGTCATCACCAGAACGCGGCTGGACAGGAACACCGATTCGAATACCGAATGGGTGACGAACACCACGGTCTGCTCCGCGTCCTGCCACAGCGACAGAAGATCGTTGTTGAGCTTGAAGCGCGTGATCTCGTCCAGCGCCGCGAAAGGTTCATCCATCAGCAGGAGCTGCGGCTTTGTCACCAGCGCGCGCGCAATGGACGCGCGCATTTTCATGCCGCCCGACAATTCACGCGGATAGGCGTTGGCGAAATCCGCCAAGCCGACGCGCGCAAGCGCCTGCATCACCCGCGGCTGCGCGGCCGCAAAATCGATGCCGGTGAGCTTAAGCGGCAAATAGACATTCGCTGCCACCGTCGCCCACGGCATCAATGTGGGCTCCTGAAACACAAAACCGACCGATCCCGCCA
>JAEWCJ010000295.1 GCA_023390695.1 Pseudomonadota bacterium
CCACGCAGCGCATGCCGTTGCCGCAGGCGCCGGCTTCCGAACCGTCGTTGTTGTAGATACGCACGAACGAGTCCGTGCCGGGCGTGCGCGGCGGATACAGCGCCATCAACTGGTCATTGGGCGCGGCCGCCGGCTGCGCCGCCGCCCGCGCATCCTCGGCGCTGATCGCCCGCGGATCCTGGCGCATGTCGACCACCACGATCTCGTTGCCGAGGCCGTTCATCTTCACAAAAGCATGATTGGCGAGTGCGCTCATCACAATATCTGCCGCAAAGGTGGCGGTTATATATGGGGAATCACGGCCCATTGGCCAGCGCCGGCTTGGGCGGCCGAAATAGCGCCACGCCGCCGGTGTCTGCTCATGCTAGATTTGCAGGGGACACCGGCCGTGCGGCCGGGACGGAGGATGACATGACGGCATTGCGCGCCGCGCTCGCTGCGGCGCTGGGTCTTGGCGCGGTGTCCGGCGCGGGGCTGTCCATGACGCCCTCCATGGCGCGGGCGCAGGAGGCACAGACGCCCGCCCCGCCCGCCGCTGCCGAATTCGGCCTCGAAGTCACGCTGCCCGAGAAAACCCTCGTGTTCATGACCGGCAACGGCAAATGGGATGCGGCGTATGAGACCGTCGTCGACGCCTTCAAGACCGTCTACGCCTTCCTGGAGAAAGAAGGCCTGCAGCCCGCCGGTCAGGCGATGATGATCTATACCGGCGCCGACGATAGCGGCTTCAATTTCCGGGCGGCAGTGCCGGTCGGCGCCGCGCCCGCGAACCCGCCGGTCGGCGACCTCGCCGTCGGTCCGGCGCCCGCCGGCAAGGCCTACAAATTCGTGCACCGCGGCCCCTATGACGGGATCGAGAATACCTACGAGGCGATCACCAATTTCTTCGAGGAAAAGGACATCGAGCCGCAGGACATGTTCATCGAGGAATATGTCACCGACCCGCGCAGCACCGCCGACAGCGAGCTGGTCATCAATGTACTGGTGCCGGTGAAATAATACCTCAATCAAGAGACTGATATCGTTATCGATTCCGGAATCCTTGACGCCCGGACGGCAAATCCCTAGTTTCCGCCCGCTCTCGCAAGAGAACCGACCTTCACCCGCCGACCGGTCCCGCGAGGCCGGAGGCCCCCGCCCGACAGCGCGATGCGCCCTCGGGCGTTGTTTTTCGTTTTCCCTCTTCCCGCAAGCGGGGAGAGGTGAAAAGGACAAGAGATGTTCGACAACCTGTCGGAACGGCTATCCGGAATCCTCGACCGCCTGACGCGGCGCGGGGCGCTGTCGGCCGCCGATGTCGACGAGGCGTTGCGCGAAGTGCGCCGGGCGCTGCTGGAGGCCGACGTCGCGCTCGATGTCGCGCGCGCCTTCATCGACCGGGTGCGCGAACGCGCGGTCGGCGCCGACGTCATCAAGTCGGTCACGCCGGGCCAGATGGTGGTGAAGATCGTCCATGACGAACTCGTCGCCACGCTCGGCTCCGACGCCCAGGCGATCGACCTGAATGCGCCGGCCCCGCTCGCCATCATGATGGTCGGCCTGCAGGGCTCCGGCAAAACCACGACCACCGCCAAGCTCGCCAAGCGCCTCACGTCTCTCAACAACAAGAAGACGCTGATGGCCTCGCTCGACACCCGCCGCCCGGCGGCGATGGAGCAGCTGGCCGTGCTCGGCAAGCAGGTCGAGATCGACACCCTGCCGGTCGTCGCGGGGCAGACGCCGCCGCAGATCGCGCGCCGCGCGCTCGAGGCCGGACGCCTCGGCGGCTACGACATCGTCATTCTCGACACCGCCGGCCGCATCACCCTCGACGAGGCGCTGATGGCGGAAGCCGCGGAGGTGAAGAGCGCCGCGCAGCCGCATGAAGTGCTGCTGGTCGCCGACAGCCTCACCGGCCAGGACGCGGTCAATCTGGCGCGGTCGTTCGACGAGCGCGTCGGCCTCACCGGCATCGTGCTGACGCGCGTCGACGGCGACGGCCGCGGCGGCGCCGCACTCTCGATGCGCTCGGTCACCGGCAAGCCGATCAAGCTGATCGGCACCGGCGAGAAGATGGACGCGCTGGAGACCTTCGATCCCGCGCGCATCGCCGGCCGCATTCTCGGCATGGGCGACATCGTCTCGCTGGTCGAGAAGGCGGCGCAGAATCTCGACGCCGAGAAGATGCAGCGCGCCGCCGAGCGCATGCGCAAGGGCACGTTCGACCTCACCGACCTGCGCGAACAGCTCACGCAGATGCAGAAGCTCGGCGGACTGGGCGGCCTGATGGGCATGATGCCGGGCATCGGCAAGATGAAAGCGCAGATGGCGAATGCCAATCTCGACGACTCGCTGCTGAAGCGGCAATGCGCGATCATCGATTCGATGACGCCGCAGGAGCGCGGCAATCCCGACATCCTGAAAGCCAGCCGCAAGAAGCGCATCGCCGCCGGCTCCGGCACCACGCCGGAGCAGATCAACAAGTTGCTGAAAATGCATCGCACCATGGCCGACATGATGAAGGCGATGGGCGGAAAGGGCGGCAAGCGCGGACCGATGGCCGGCCTTGCGAATGCGCTCGGCCTCGGCGGCGGCATGCCGTCGGCGGAAGAGATGGCGAAGATGGCCGAGCAGATGAAAGGTGCGGGCGGCGGATTGCCGCCGAGCATGCCGGGCATGCCGACAAATCTGCCGCCGAATTTCCCCGGCTTGCCGGGCGGAAAGATGCCGGGGCTGCCCGGCCTGCCTGGTTTTGGAAAGAAGAAATAACGGTTCAATCGACACAAACGCGAACAACACGACTTTCAAGAAAGGATACCTGAAATGCCCGTCGTTCTCCGCATGGCCCGCGCCGGCACCAAGAAGCGCCCGTTCTATCACATCGTCGCCGCCGACTCGCGCTCGCCGCGCGACGGCCGCTTCATCGAGCGCCTCGGCTTCTTCAATCCGCTGCTGCCGAAGGACAACAAGGACCGTCTGCGTTTCGACCTCGACAAGGCCAAGGCCTGGATCGCGAAGGGCGCGCAGCCGTCCGACCGCGTGGCGCGTTTCCTCGACGAGGCCGGCCTGATCAAGCGCGAGAAGCGCAACAATCCGGAAAAGGCGATCCCGCGCAAGCAGCGCAAGGCGATGGCCGAGGAAGCCGCCAAGGCCGCCAGCGCGCCGGCAGGCTAAGCCGATATGGCTCCGCGTCCGAAAAACGGGCGCGACACGCGAGTCTGCGTGGCGCAGATCGGCGCCGCGCATGGGCTCAAGGGCGAGGTGCGGCTGTGGTCCTTTACCGAGGATCCGGCCGCCGTTGCGCAATATGGCGCGCTCGAAACCGAGGACGGCTCGCGTCGTCTCGACATCCTGCACCTGAAAGCCGCCAAGGATCACTTCGTCGTCCGGCTGCGCGGCGTCGACGATCGCAATGCGGCGGAAGCGTTGCGCAACACCAAGCTCTATATCGCGCGCGAGCGTCTGCCCGCGACCGACGACGGCACGTTCTATCATGTCGATCTGATCGGCCTGACCGCGGTCGACCCGCAGGGCGCCGACATCGGCGAGGTCATTGCGGTGCAGAATTTCGGCGCCGGCGACATCATCGAAATCCGCCGCGCCGACCATTCGACCGTGTTCTTTCCCTTCACCGACGCCGTGGTGCCGGAGATCGATATCGCGGCGGGACGGATGACAATTGTGCCGCCGGAAGAAATTGAAGGCGACGAGGCAGAAACCGACGAAGCAATGGTGTCGTCCCGGCCGAGCGCGCAGCGCGAGAGCCGGGATCCATAGCCGCCGCATCTGAAATTGAATTCTGAATTTATGGGTCCCCGCTTTCGCGGGGACGACCGGAATAAAAGCCGAGGCTGACCGAGACAAAAGCAATGCCGTGGCGCGCGACGATATTCACCATCTTTCCGGATATGTTTCCCGGCCCGCTCGGGATGAGCCTCGCCGGCAAGGCCCTGGCCAACGGAACGTGGTCGCTGGAGACCGTCGACATCCGGGATTTCGGCATCGGCGCGCATCGCACCGTCGACGACACGCCGGCCGGCGGCGGTCCGGGCATGGTGATGAAGGCGGATGTGCTGGCGCAGGCGATCGACGCCCGCGCCGCCGATTCCCGGCCCCGCCTGCTGATGAGCCCGCGCGGCACGCCGCTGACCCAGCACCGGGTGGCGGAGCTGGCGCAGGGGAGCGGCGCGGTCATCGTCTGCGGCCGGTTCGAGGGCGTGGACGAGCGGCTGATCGCGGCGCGCGGCCTCGAGGAAGTATCCATCGGCGATTACGTGCTGTCGGGCGGGGAAATCGCCGCGCTGGCGGTGCTGGACGCCTGCGTGCGGCTCCTGCCCGGCGTGATGGGCGCCGCGGCCTCGGGAACCGAGGAGAGTTTCGCCGGCGGTCTGCTGGAATATCCCCAATACACCCGGCCGCAGGTCTTCGAGGGCCAGCCGATCCCGGAGGCCCTGGTATCGGGCGACCATGCCAGGGTCGCGCGGTGGCGGCAGGAACAGGCCGAGCGGCTGACCCGGGAGCGGCGGCCCGACCTCTGGGCGGCTCACGCCGCCCGGCAACCGGATGGAAAGAAAACCCATCCAAAAGCGTGACAAGCGGGACTCTTTGCATTAGAACCCCCGCAAATCCTGACAGTGGACATACGGAGCGTCGCGCCCCGTGAGCGCGCGTAGACGACGGAGATTTCGCCATGAACCTGATCCAGCAACTCGAACAAGAGCAAGTGGCGAAGCTTTCCGCCAATCGCGAAATCCCGGATTTTCAGCCGGGCGACACCCTGCTCGTGAACGTGAAAGTCAAGGAAGGCGAGCGCAGCCGCGTGCAGGCCTATGAAGGCGTCTGCATCGCCCGCTCCGGCGGCGGCATCCACGAGAACTTCACGGTCCGCAAGATCTCCTACGGCGAGGGCGTCGAGCGCGTGTTTCCGCTCTATTCGCCGATGATCGATTCGATCAAGCTGGTGCGCCGCGGCAAGGTGCGCCGCGCCAAGCTGTATTACCTGCGCGCGCTGCGCGGCAAGAAGGCGCGTATCGCCGAAGTGCAGTCGCATCACGGCGACGGCAATGCGGACGGCGCCAAGAAGGCCGCCGCGAAGTAAGCGGCGCAGCCAAGCCATGCAAAAAGGGGCCTCGCGGCCCCTTTTTTTGCGCGCCCGGCACAGACGGGCAATCATTGTCCCGCGAGCTTGGAATTGCTACATACAAGCCCATGACGTTCCATCGTCCCAAGGCTGAAGCGGGCATTCACCGGCACCTGATCGTGCTGGACGATCACGCGCGCCTGCCGTGGCGTTTCTTCGGACGCATGACCGCGGCGATCCAAGCGGGGCTTTGATTCCGTCCGGCGATTTGCCGGATCGCGACGCGCCCGTGCGCTCCGACCACCCGCTTGCTTCACCAAACACAATCGAGACCGAGACCATGAAACCGCGTACTCTTTACGACAAGATCTGGGATGACCACGTCGTCGAACAGCAGGAAGACGGCACCTGCCTGCTCTATATCGACCGCCATCTGGTGCATGAAGTGACCTCGCCGCAGGCCTTCGAAGGCCTGCGCAATTCCGGCCGCAAGGTGCGCGCGCCGCAGAAGACGCTGGCCGTGGTCGACCACAACGTGCCGACCTCGGACCGCACATTGCCGAACCCGGATCCGGAAAGCGCCGAGCAGATCGCCGTGCTGGCGCAGAACGCCAAGGATTTCGGCCTCGAATATTACAACGAGTTCGACAAGCGTCAGGGCATCGTCCACATCATCGGGCCGGAACAGGGCTTCACGCTGCCGGGCACGACGATCGTCTGCGGCGACAGCCACACCGCGACGCACGGCGCGTTCGGCGCGCTCGCCTACGGCATCGGCACCTCGGAAGTCGAGCATGTGCTGGCGACGCAGACGCTGCTGCAGAAGAAATCGAAGAACATGCGCGCCCTCGTCGACGGCAAGCTGCCGGACGGCGTGACGGCGAAGGACATCATCCTCGCCATCATCGGCGAGATCGGCACCGCCGGCGGCACCGGCTATGCGCTGGAATATGCCGGCGAAGCGATCCGTTCCATCTCGATGGAAGGCCGCATGACGATCTGCAACATGTCGATCGAAGGCGGCGCGCGCGCCGGCATGGTCGCGCCCGACGAGAAGACCTACGCCTATCTCAAGGATCGTCCGAAGGCGCCGAAGGGCATCGACTGGGACAATGCCCGCCGTTACTGGGACTCGCTGCAGACCGACGACGGCGCGCATTTCGATTACGAATTGCGTCTCGACGCGGCGAAGCTGCCGCCGCTGGTCACCTGGGGCACCAGCCCCGAGGACGTGATCTCGATCACCGGCGTCGTGCCGAATCCGGAAGACATCGCCGACGAGACCAAGCGCGCGTCGAAGAGGCGGGCGCTGGAATATATCGGCCTGACCCCCGGCACCAAGATCACCGACATCAAGCTCGACCGCGTGTTCATCGGTTCCTGCACCAATGGCCGCATCGAGGATCTGCGCGAAGTCGCCCGCGTCGTGAATGGCTACACGGTCAATGCGAATGTGAACGCGATGATCGTGCCGGGTTCGGGGCTGGTGAAGGAACAGGCGGAAGCCGAAGGTCTCGACAAGATCTTCAAGGCGGCCGGGTTCGACTGGCGCGAGCCGGGCTGCTCGATGTGCCTGGCGATGAACCCGGACAAGCTGGCGCCGGGCGAGCGCTGCGCCTCGACCTCGAACCGCAACTTCGAAGGCCGGCAGGGCTTCAAGGGCCGCACGCATCTGGTGTCGCCGGCAATGGCGGCGGCGGCGGCGATCGCCGGCCACTTCGTCGACGTGCGCGACTGGCGCCCGGCCTCCTGAGCCGAAGCACCGGGCGAAAGACCGGGAATGCAAAAAAGGCCCGCTGCGAAGCGGGCCTTTTCCTTTGCAAGTTCCGCCGTTTTACC
>JAEWCJ010000401.1 GCA_023390695.1 Pseudomonadota bacterium
AAGCCGCCGATCACGTCGCCCTTGCCCAGACGGCGCACTTTTTTGGCGTTGGTCTTGATAATGGTGTGCTGGATGGAAACCTGGCCGTCGCCGCCAATGGCGACAACACCGCCCTTGCGGACGGTCACGATGGTGGTGCCGTGCCAGGAGGGAATTTCCGATGATGTCATACGCATTTATCCCCGTGCTGGCAGTGATTTAGGCATTGCCAAGGGTGTTTGCAAACGATCCGGCCGGGAGGTGGCGGAAGCCGGAATCCCCTGATACAAGGCCCGCATCCTCGAACCGGAAAGCCTCAGAACCATGCGCAAAGGCCAGGTGACGCGCACCACCAAGGAAACCGACATCGCCGTCGCGGTCGATCTCGACGGCAAGGGCGTCTCGTCCGTCGAGACCGGCATCGGCTTTCTCGACCATATGCTCGACCTCCTGGCGCGCCATTCCCGTATGGACATCATGGTCAAGGCCAAGGGCGATCTGCATATCGACTATCATCACACTGCCGAGGATGTCGGCATCGCGCTCGGCCAGGCGGTGAAGCAGGCGCTCGGCGACATGAAGGGCATCACCCGCTATTCCGATGTGCATGTGCCGATGGATGAGGCGCTGACGCGGGTCGCCATCGACGTATCCGGCAGGCCGTTTCTGGTCTTCAAGGTCAAGTTCTTGCGCGACAAGATCGGCACCTTCGACACCGAACTGGTGAACGAATGGTTCCAGGCTTTCGCCATGAATGCCGGCATCACCCTGCATGTCGAGACCTTGTATGGCTCGAACGACCATCACATCTCCGAGTCGTGCTTCAAGGGACTGGCGCGCGCTTTGCGTGTGGCGCTGTCCATCGACCCACGTGCCGCGAATGAAATCCCGTCCACCAAGGGAACGCTCGGCGGCTAACAGCGAACAGGACAATGGCGGTCTATACAGTCCATCAGCCGCCGCTGCGCAAAGGCGAAACCTCTCCTGACCCGGACCGTTTCGTCCTGGTGCGCGACGGATTTTACTTCTGGGCGTTTCTGCTCGGTCCGGTATGGATGATCTGGCGGCGACTCTGGCTCGCGCTGGTATTGTATGTTGTCGCCCTCATCACTCTGGAAGTCGCCTTGCGCTATCTCGGCGTCGCCTCGCTGGCACGCACGCTCGTCACTTTCGCCGTCGCCATCCTGGTTGGGCTTGAAGCCGGCAGCCTGCGGCGCTGGACCCTTGGCCGCCGCGGCTGGAGGAATGTCGGAGTCGTTGTCGGCGATGATCTTGAATCCGCCGAGCGGCGCTTCTTCGCGAACTGGGTCGATAACCTTCCGACTGCGGCGCCAAGCGGATCGATCAAGCCGCAGGCAGTGCGGCCGCACGCGCCGAAGGACAATGGTCAGGACATCATTGGTCTGTTTCCGCAAGCAGGACCGACGCGATGACCACGGCCATTGTCGATTACGGCTCCGGCAATCTGCATTCCGCTGCCAAAGCCTTTGAGCGCGCGGCGCGCGATGCCGGGCTGAATGAGCAGATCGTGGTGACCGCCGACCCGGCGCAGGTCGCGCAAGCGGATCGCATTATTCTGCCGGGCGTCGGCGCATTCGCGGATTGCCGGCGTGGACTCGATTCAGTCCCGGGCCTGGTCGCAGCGCTCGAAGACAATGTCATTAAACGCGGCCGGCCGTTCTTCGGCATCTGCGTCGGCATGCAATTGATGGCCGAACGCGGCCGCGAATACGAAGTGACAAAGGGGCTTGGCTGGATCAAGGGCGAAGTGGATCGCATCGCGCCCTCGGATCCGGGGCTCAAGATTCCGCATATGGGCTGGAACACGCTCGACATGCGCAAACCGCATCCGCTGCTCGGCGGCATCGCTACCGGCAAGAACGGACTGCATGCCTATTTCGTTCATTCGTATCAGCTCAAGACTGAAAACGAGGATGATCTGATCGCGGAGGCCGAGTATGGCGGCCCGGTGACGGCGATCGTCGGGCGCGACAACGTTGTCGGCACCCAATTTCACCCGGAAAAGAGCCAGCGGCTCGGACTGGCGTTGATTGCCAATTTCTTGAAGTGGAAACCGTGATTCTTTTTCCTGCCATCGATCTCAAGGAAGGTCTGTGCGTGCGGCTCGAACAGGGCGACATGGCACGCGCGACTGTGTTCAACCGTGAACCGGCCGAACAGGCCAAGGCGTTCACACAAGCCGGCTTCGAATATCTGCATATCGTCGATCTCGATGGCGCGTTTGCCGGCAAGCCGGTGAATGCTGTTGCCGTAGAGCGCATTCTGCAGGAGATCGACATTCCGGTGCAGCTCGGGGGCGGCATCCGCGACATGGCGACCGTTGCAGGCTGGCTGGAAAAGGGTGTGAACCGGGTGATCATCGGCACCGCCGCGGTGCGCGATCCGGTCCTGGTGCGGGAGGCAGCGGCGCGGTTTCCGGGCAAGGTTGCGGTCGGTCTCGACGCCCGTGATGGCCGTGTGGCGGTGGAAGGCTGGGCAGAAAGCTCTGAACTGTCGGTTCTCGATATCGCCCGTCGTTTCGAGGATGCCGGCGTTGCCGCCATCATCTACACCGACATTTCGCGCGACGGCATGCTCAAGGGCCTCAATCTCGACGCGACCATCGCGCTGGCCGACGCGATCACGATTCCGGTCGTCGCCTCCGGCGGCCTTGCGTCGATTGAGGACATCCGCGCGATGCTGGAGCCGCGTGCACGCAAGCTCGAGGGCGCGATTGCCGGCCGCGCGCTCTATGATGGCCGCCTCGATGCGGCCGCAGCGCTGCGCCTGATAAGGACATCGCGGGGCGGGATGTGACGTCGTATGTTTAAGGTTCGAGTCATCCCCTGCCTTGACGTAAAGGACGGACGTGTCGTCAAAGGCGTCAAGTTTCTGGATTTGCGCGATGCCGGCGATCCGGTGGAAGCGGCCATCGCCTATGACCAGGCCGGCGCGGACGAACTGACGTTTCTTGACATCACCGCCAGCCACGAAAACCGCGGCACCATTCTCGATGTCGTGCGACGCACGGCGGAAGCCTGTTTCATGCCGCTGACAGTCGGCGGCGGCGTGCGCACGGTGGACGACATCCGTACATTGCTGCAGTCCGGCGCCGACAAGGTGTCGATCAACACCGCCGCTGTGCATCGCCGTGAATTCGTCAGGGAGGCGGCGGAAAAATTCGGCGATCAATGCATCGTGGTTGCGATCGACGCCAAGAAGGTGTCGCAACCGGGCGAGACCGATTGCTGGGAAATCTTCACGCATGGCGGGCGCAAGCCGACCGGGCTGGATGCAATCGAATATGCGAAGGAAGTCGTATCGCTGGGGGCCGGCGAAATCCTGCTGACTTCGATGGACCGTGACGGTACCAAATCCGGCTTCGATATCGCGTTGACGCGCGCTGTCGCCGATAGCGTGAGTGTCCCCGTGATTGCGTCCGGTGGTGTCGGCAATCTCGACCATCTGGTCGAAGGCATTCGCGATGGTCACGCCACCGCGGTGCTGGCGGCATCGATCTTTCATTTCGGCGAATATTCGGTCCGTCAGGCCAAGGAGCACATGGCTGCCGCCGGACTGCCGATGCGGCTCGATCCGTAAACCACCCCCGCAAGGAAAAGCCCCGGCCGGATGACCGGGGCCGCCGACAGCCGGGAGGTTTGGGACGACGATCCCGCACAGTCAGCGGGAGCTAATTCGTCGCAGGTCGATGCGTTCCTGCCGGGGGAAAACAAAATCCCCGGAGTCTTGGCTCCGGGGATTTCGGGCGATCTGTCAATCGCCTTCCGACTCATGAGTTTCACGTCGCGCATCAATACAACGCCACGGCCGCGATCAGGTTCCCGTCGTCTTTTGGGCCCAGGCCAGCGC
>JAEWCJ010000429.1 GCA_023390695.1 Pseudomonadota bacterium
GTGCGGAGGGCCTCGGCGTCGGCGATCTGGCCGCCATGGCGATCATGGAACAGTCGCGCATGACCAAGATCCTCGATCGCATGCAGAAACAGGGGCTGGTGGAGCGCCGCTCCGACGCGCGCGACAAGCGCCGCGTGCTCATCCATCTCACCGATCAGGGACGCAAGCGCGCCGAGCCGGTCTTGCGCGCCGCCAAGCAGCACGAGGCGGACATGCTGGCGCCGCTGACGGCGGACGAACGCGGCATGATCCTGCACGCACTCGATCTGTTGATCCGCGAGCGCGCCGAGCGGGCGAAGGGGTAGCCAGTGTCATGCACGGGCTTGATCAGGCGGGCACATCGCCTCCCTGATCGGGATGGCCGGGACAAGCCCGCCCATGAGTCAAAATCCAGCGCCGCTTGTATAGCGCTTACTTCTCTTCCGGAAAGCCGCGCAGCAGATAACGGCGCAGCGCGTTGAAGCCGGCATTCAGCAGCAGGCCGAGGATCGAGATCGTGATCAGCGGCACGAACATGTCGACGGTCTGGAAGTTGCGCGCCGCCCGCATCAGGAGATGGCCGAGCCCGTCGGTCGAGGTGATCATCTCGGCCAGGAACACCACGATGCAGGAGATGACGAGGCCGATGCGGCAGCCGGTCAGCACCGAGGGCAGCGCCGCCGGCAGCACCACGGTGAACAGCGTCCGCAATTGCGACACGCCCATGGCGCGCGCCGACCAGGCCAGCTTCGGCTCCACCGCCGACGCGCCCTGATAGGTCGCCA
This sequence comes from Pseudomonadota bacterium, assembly GCA_023390695.1. Next base: position 765 of record JAEWCJ010000429.1, read on the forward strand.
GCAGGATCGGAAACATCGCGTCGGCGATCACCAGCGCGATCTTGGAGGCATCGTCATAGCCCAGCGTCAGCGTGAAAGCAGGATAGAGCGCGACCTTCGGCACCGGCGCCAGCACCCGCACGATCGGGCGCACGACCGACGCCACCGCCTTGCTTCCGGTCATCAGGATGCCGAAGGCAACTCCCGCCACCACCGCAATACCGAAGCCGACGAAGAGGCGATGCAGCGTGATATAGACATGCTCCAGATAGTCGGGCGAGACGATCTGCTGCAGAAACCGCGCGAACACGGTGCCCGGCGCCGGCAGCAAGGCCGGCGACGCGACGCCGGCCACGAACACCGCCTGCCAGATCGCGATGATGGCGAGGATCGGGACGGCGCCGATCAGGAGATCGAACACATGGCCGGTGCGGCGCGTCATGTCGTGCCCACCACGATGGTCTGCGCCGGTTCGGCCCAGGCCACCAGCCGAGCGCGCAGGAATTCGAAGATGGCATCGAGAATGAAGCCGAGCGCGCCGATGATCACGATCATGGCGTAGACACGGTCATAGACGCCGAGATCGAGCGAGACGAAGATGATGTTGCCGATGCCGGTCTGCCGCGCGATCATTTCGCTGGTCACCATGGTGATCAGCGCCAGCACCAGCCCGGTGCGCACGCCGACCAGGATTTCCGGCAGCGCCGCCGGCAGCACGATCCGCGCCAGCCGCGCATGCCGGCTCATGCCCATGGCGGCGGCCGACCAGAGCAGCTTCTCCTCCACCGCGCGGCTGCCCTGATAGCTGTGATAGATCAGCGGCAGCGTGACGCCGAGGAAGATCACCAGCGTCTTCGACGCGTCGCCGATGCCGAGCCACAGCATGATGATCGGCATCAGCGCCGCCTTCGGCACCGGATAGATCACCATCAGCAGCGGATTGAAGAAGGCGGCGACATGCTTGCTGCGCCCCATCGCCAGACCGACGGGCACCGCAACCAGCAGCGCCAGTGCGAAGCCGATGGCCATGCGGCGCAGGGAATCCGCGATGTCGATCAGGGACTCCTTGTCGGTGAGGATTTCGGGAATTTGCGGCAGCGCCGCCGACGCCGGCGGCAGGCCGGCGAGATCATACCAGCGCGCGAGCGCTTCCCACAGCAGCAGCAGGCCGATACAGGCGAGAACGGGCGGCAGGCCCGGAATGGCGCCGGCCGATTTCCACCACGGCGCTTCCGCGCGTTCGACCGTGACAGCGTCCGCCGTCATGAAACGCGCGTCTCCGGCTGCTCGTCCATCATCTTCTCGATCTCGACCACATAATCCTGGTAGCGCCGGTTGAGCAGCAATTCGGCGCGTTCGCGCGGACGCGGCAGATCGATCGTGATGACGTCCTTGATGCGGCCGGGCGAGGAGGTCATCATCACCACGCGATCGGAGAGAAACACCGCCTCCTCGACGCTGTGGGTGACGAACAAAACCGTCTTGCGGTCCTTTTCCCAGATGCCGAGCAGATCGTTCTGCAGGCGCGTGCGCGTATGCGCATCGAGCGCGCCGAACGGCTCGTCCATCAGCAGAATGGTGGGGCGATAGGCGAGCGTGCGCGCGATCGCCACCCGCTGCTTCATGCCGCCGGACAATTCCTTGGGATAGAAATTCTCGTAGCCCGAGAGCTTCACCATCGCGAGCAATTCGCGCGCCCGCGCCAGCGCCTCCGCTTTCGGCGCGCCGCGCTGCTCGAGCCCGTACATCACGTTGCCGAGCACGGTCTTCCAGGGAAACAGCGCGAATTCCTGGAACACCGGGCCGCGGTCCGGCCCCGGCCCGGTCACCGGCTTGTCGTTGACGACGACCCCGCCGGAGGTCGGCGCGACGAAGCCGCCGACAATATAGAGAAGGGTCGATTTCCCGCAGCCGGACGGCCCGAGGACGGAGACGAATTCCCCCCGGGCCACCGACAGCGAGATCTCGCTGAGCGCCAGATGCTGCCGGTCGCGGCTGGTCTCGAACTGCTTCGAGACCTTGTCGATCGAGATCATCGCGGTGCCGCTCACTTCAACCGCGCTCCCGTGCAACTTGCCACGATCGGTCCGGTCCAGCATCTCACTTCATCGGTGCCGCGATCTTGGCGTGCCTAAAGTCCTTCACGTCCAGCTTCTTCGGCAGCATGCCGGTCTCGGTATAGATGTCGAACAGACGCTGGATGCCGTCGTAATTCGCCGCCGCGCCAGGATCGCGGGCGAAGTCATAGGCCTTGAAGTAGAACGGCTCGAACACCGCCGCCGGCGCCTTGAAGATCTCGGTGACGATCTTCAGCGTCTCCTCGCGGTTGCCGAGCGCCTTGCCCATGCCGGTCGTCAGATCCTGCACGTAGAGCGTGGCAAGCTCCGGGTTCTTGTCGACGAAGGCCTTGGAGCAGGCTTCGACGATGTGCACCACATTCGGCACCTCGTCGGCGATCGAGAACAGCTTGCGGATGCCGCCCTTGGCTTCGGCGCGCGAGGCGAAGGGCTGATTGAGCACGCCGACATCGATGCGGCCGGAGCGGATCGCGTCTTCCTGGGTCGGGAACGGCGCTTCCACCAGCTTGATGTCCTTCTCCGGATCGATGCCGTTCTTTTTCAGCAGCATCGCCATCGGGCCGTAGATGCCGGAGCCGAGCACGTTGATGCCGACGGTCTTGCCCTTCAGGTCCTTCTCGCTCTTGATCGGAGAGTCTTCCTTCACCGCCCAATAGACCGAGAAGCCGCCCGGCTTCTCGCCCACATGCTGGGCGACGACATAGGTCTGCAGCCCGGCGCCGGTGGCGCCCTGCGCCAGCGAGAGCACGCCCTGCGTCGAGCAGTCGAGCGCGCCGGCGGCCATCGCCTGCACCATCTGCGCGGTGCCCTGGAACTGCGTCCACTGAATATTGTATTTCTTGCCGAGATTGGGGAATTGATCCGGACGCTTCATCATCCAGTATTTCGCGTCCTCGGCGGGGACGGTCCAGCCGACGCGGATGGTGGGGATGGTCTGGGCCGATGCGGCGGACAGTCCGGCCAGCGTGGCCACGGCAGCCATCGCCAAAGCGCGCTTGTTGATCTGGATCATCTGGTTACTCGCTCCCTAAATCGCGAAGAGTGAAGTTCAATGTGCCTCATCTCCGGATGCAGCGCAGCAACGCGCGCATCCGCTCCCCGGAGACTCGATTATGCATGAAACTTCATCTACTTTAAGCTTAAAATAAAGCCCCCGGTGCCTTTTCCGGGGCACAGGGACCTGACCCGCCCCATGAATCGCAGCAGGCCGCTGATCGCGCAGCTCTGGCAGGGCGAGCTCGCATTGCGCCGCGTCTTCTGGGATTACGCCATCATCTACGGCACGCTGCTCAATCTCGCGACCACCTTTGCGGCATTCGGAATTATCGCCGCCGGCTGGCCGCTGCTTCTCGCAATCGTCGTCTTTGTGCTGCCGCTTCCCTACAATCTCCTGATC